>NZ_JBFBBE010000288.1:0-2158 GCF_040682555.1 Streptomyces sp. NPDC051172 | reverse complement strand
CTGAAGTCGGCGGTCAGTGCCCTGGGTGTCCCCGTTCCGTCGGTGACCCGGACCGGGAGCCCGCGCAGGACACCGGCCGCGTCGCTCAGGTGCGAGGAGCGGGCTCCTGCACCATCCGCCGGGCCGCCGTGGGACCCGGCTCCTGCACCTGGAAGTACGCCCGCGACAGCACCCGTTGCTGCACCGTGCGGTTGCGGTCCATGACCCGGTAGAGGGACCGGCGGAACATGCCTCCGAGCCGCCCCTCCAGCGCGAACAGGCGTTCCTGGCGCAGCTGGAGGGCGCGGGAGCGGCGTACCGACTCCTCGCGCGCGCTCTGGAACGCCTCCCCGGCCTGCTGCAACCGGTCCGGGCCGCCCCCGGAGACCAGCGCCTTCTCCACCAGCGGCGCCAGGGTGACCGCGTCGATGATCGCGTGGTTGACGCCCTGGCCGAGGATCGGCGTCAGCGTGTGCGCGGCGTCCCCCATGAGGATCAGACCGGGTGTCGACCAGCGGGGCACCAGCGTGGTGAAGATGTCCAGCATCGAGGTGTCCGACCAGGCCCGCACAGTGTCGCGCACGGCGTCCGACAGCTCGGGGGCGAGCCGGTCCAGGCGCTCGTGGAGCGCGCCCAGTCCCTGGGCGCGCAGGTCCTTCAGACCGCCCTTGGGGATGTTGAGGCCCACCCGGACGCTGTCCGGGTGGGTGGGGATGAACAGCCCGTGCTCGCCGCCCCGGATGCGGATGCGGTAGGTGTGGCCGTCCCACTGGGCCGGGAAGGGCAGTCGCAGCCAGATGACGTCCCGGTCCAACGGCAGCTTCTCGTACGGCAGTTTGGACAGCTCCCGCACCTTGCTGAACCGTCCGTCGGCCGCCACCGTCAGCGCGGCCCGAACGGTGATCTCGCCGTCGGGGGTGCGGGCGCGCACCCCGGTCACCGGGCCGTCGGCGCCCTCTTCGCGCAGCAGGCCCACGGCGGTGGCGGACTGACGCAGCGTGAAGCCCGGGTGCTCCCGTCCGGCCTCGGCGAGGGCGGACAGCAGCGCCGGCTGCGGCAGTTCGACGGGGTAGGGGTGCGGGTAGGGGAACTCGGAGAAGTCGGCCCGCAGCACCACGCTGCCGGCGTCGACGATCTCCATGTGGTGCATCTGGACGTACGTCCCGTCGAGCCGGTCCAGCAGTCCGAGGCGGTCCAGCATCCACACCGAGTCCGGAGACACCGACTCGCCCCGGAACGAGCGGTTGAAGTGCCCGCTCTGCTCCAGAACCACCACCGAAACGGAACGCTTGGCGAGCTCCACGGCGAGCGTGAGTCCGGCAGGACCCCCTCCTACCACGCACACCTGTGCGGTCAGCTCTGCTGTCATCGTCATGCTGCCTCTCCAGCGGAGTCATGGTCGGTCGATCGTGGGACCGCGGCCTAAAGCTCCCCTTGCAGCCGACGCACGCCGGACCTCGGACGCCGGTCGGCTCAGTCCCGCGGTCGCGCCGGGACGGTGACCGACTCGACCTTGCTCTTCAGCGCGTCGGTCAGATCCCGGAACCCCGCCTCCGACGGAGCGATGACCGAACCGGAGAACGGCACCAGCAGTCCGCTGAAGCGCTCGCTCTGCAGCACATGCGTACCGCCGTCACGCGCCGTCAGTTCGAAGCTGTGCACCCCGTCGAAGACGCCGGGCACGCCGAACCGGCCGCGCCAGCGCAGCAGTCGGCCGGGCTCGCTCTCCAGCACGGTGGGCCGGAAGACCATCTCCCGCCCGTTCCCGGGAAGCCGGAAGCGCAGCGTCAGCCGGGCCCCCGGCACGGCCCGCCCGGCGGCCTCGACGAGGAAGGGGTTCCACTCGTGGAACCGCTCGAAGTCGGTCAGCACCGCCCACACCTGGTCGGCGGAGGCGGAGATGTGTACTGCGGACGAGATGCGACGCATACGAGGTCCTTCCAGAAGCCCGGCGGGACCGAGGTGGGGACGTCCACGCGGGCATGGGCAGGGAGTGCCGTGTTCCGGCAAGCGTTGTCCGGCGCTCCACGCTACTGACCGCACCACTCGGCCGCACCCGCAACGTCCATCGGCACAAGCGACGCCTTAGGGCTCGGCGAAGTCCGGTGTCGCGAAGGGGCCGGCCGAGGAGGTGCGGTTCGCGGGCTTCGACGAGCGGGCCCACGCGGCGTTCGCCGCG
>NZ_JBFBBE010000287.1:725-2186 GCF_040682555.1 Streptomyces sp. NPDC051172 | reverse complement strand
TCGGCCTGACGCCGCGCGGCAAGATCATCCTCCAGGCCCTGATCGGCACCGCCTTCGCGGTCCTCGCCCTGAACTTCCCGGACGAGCGGGGCCTGACCCCCGCCTCGACGGCGATCTCCTTCGCCCGGGACATCCCGTGGCTCGACCTGGCCTTCGCCGGACCCGCGAGCGGCGTCATCCTGTTCGTGATCTGGTCGAACCTCATCACCACCGCCACCACGAACGCCGTGAACCTCACGGATGGCCTCGACGGGCTCGCCACGGGCGCCACCGCCATGATCACGGGCGCCTACGTCCTGATATCGCTCTTCCAGTCGAGCCAGTCCTGCGCGCTCGAGGGCACCCGCGGCTGCTACGAGGTCCGCGACCCCATGGACCTCGCCCTGCTCGCGGCGATCCTCACGGGCAGCCTGCTGGGCTTCCTCTGGTGGAACACCTCCCCGGCCAAGATCTTCATGGGGGACACCGGCTCCCTGGGCCTGGGCGGCGCCCTGGCCGGCTTCGCGATCTTCACGCGCACCGAGATCCTGGTGGCCGTGCTGGCCGGCCTCATGGTCGCGATCACGCTCTCCGTCATCATCCAAGTGGGCTGGTTCAAGGTCTCCGGCGGCAAGCGCGTGTTCCTCATGGCGCCGCTGCAGCACCACTTCGAGCTCAAGGGCTGGGCCGAGGTGACCGTCGTGGTCCGCTTCTGGCTGCTGTCCCTGATGTGCGTCACCGTGGGGCTCGCGATCTTCTCTGGCGACTGGCTCATCCGCCAGGGCGGCCTCGCGGGGGTGACCCCGTGACCGGCCCCGCGTCCGACGCCGCGCCCGCACCGGTGCGCCGGCCCCGCGCCGACACCGCCCGCACCGCCGACCTCACGTCCTGGGACGCTCCGGGGTGGGCCGGCCTGCGTGTCGTCGTCACGGGCCTGGGCGTCACCGGCTTCTCCGTGGCCGACACCCTGGCCGAGCTGGGCGCCGCCGTCGTGGTGGTGGACGGCGACGACGGGCCGGAGAACCGGGCGCGCGCCGAGACCCTGCGGATCGTGGGGGTCCGCGAGGTCCTGCTGGACCGGGCGGCCACGCAGGCGCTGCCCGAGGTCGACGGCGCCGCCGCGGACCTCGTCGTGACCTCCCCGGGCTGGCGGCCGGACCAGCCGCTGCTGATGGCCGCCCACGCGGCGGGCCTGCCGATCTGGTCCGACGTCGAACTCGCCTGGCGGCTGCGCGAGCGCGCCGGCCGGAAGACCGCCGACTGGGTGTGCCTGACGGGCACGAACGGCAAGACGACGACCGTGACGATGGTCGAGGCCATCCTGCGGGCGGACGGCCGTCGAGCGGTGGCCTGCGGCAACGTCGGCACCCCCGTGCTCGACGCGATCCGCGACCCGCAGGGCTTCGACGTGCTCGCCCTCGAGCTCTCCAGCTTCCAGCTGCACTGGACGCACGGCCTGGCCCCGGCGTCGTCTGCGGTGCT
>NZ_JBFBBE010000287.1:0-715 GCF_040682555.1 Streptomyces sp. NPDC051172 | reverse complement strand
ACCACGTGGACTGGCACGGCTCGATGGAGGAGTACGCCGCCGCCAAGGGCAAGGTGTATGCGAACACGCGGGTGGCCTGCGTGTTCAACGAGCAGGACCCGCTGACCCGCACCCTCGTGGAGCGCGCGGACGTCCAGGAGGGCTGCCGCGCGATCGGCTTCACCACGGACACCCCGGGCCTGTCCGACATCGGCGTCGTGGACGGGATCCTCGTGGACCGTGCGTTCCTGGACAACCGGCGCCACGAGGCGATCGCCCTGGCCGAGCGCGCCGACCTGGGCCCGGTGGCCCCGCGCCACACCATGGCCAACGCGGCCGCCGCGGCGGCGCTGACCCGGGCCGTCGGGGTGAGCCCCGCGGCCGTGGCCGAGGGCCTGCGCTCCTACGACCGCGGGGAGCACCGCATCCAGCTCGTGGCCACCTCCCGCGACATCATGTGGGTCAACGACTCCAAGGCGACGAACCCGCACGCCGCGGACGCGTCGCTGGCGGCGTTCAGCTCCGTGGTGTGGCTGGCCGGCGGCCTGCCCAAGGGCGTGACCTATCACGAGCTGGTGGCCGCGCACGCCCACCGGCTCCGGGCGGTGGTGCTCCTGGGCAGGGACACCTCGGCCCTGCGCGCTGCCCTGGCCGCGCACGCCCCGGACGTCCCCGTCCACGCCCCCCTCGCCGCGGCCGACGGCACCGGCCCCGCCGACGGCGCGGCCGTGATGGC
>NZ_JBFBBE010000286.1:0-2215 GCF_040682555.1 Streptomyces sp. NPDC051172 | reverse complement strand
CCGAGGAGATGGCGCTCTTCTGACCGGCCGCCGCGGCGACTCAGGGAGGGGCGGGCCGCCACGGCGCGAGCGGATCGAACCCCAGCAGCTCGATCTTCTGCCGCCGCGCCGACTCCGTCGGCTTGTACGCCAGGGACAGCGGATATGGCAGCGCGAGATGCGCAGCGGGCGGGTGGTCCATGTACTCCGCCTTCGGGCAGCCGTCGACGTGCGGGCACTCCTCGACGGTCCGATTGCACAGTTTGCACAGGAGACCGCGCACCATTCCCGTGGAGTAGTCGTGGTCGACCATCGCCCCGGGCAGTGCGCCGCACAGGTGGCAGTCCGGCCCCAGAGCTTCGACCAGTACCGCGCGCATCCTCCGGACCGGGGCGGTCTTCGCCGGGGGCGGAGGCCACATGTGCATGACGCCATAGGAGCCCTCTCCCTGGCACCGCTGCTCCAGCGCTACCGACGACAAGGGAACGCTCTCGGCTCCGGTCTCCACGAACCACTCCAGCGCGACCGAGTCGTACGTACCGCCCATGCTGTAGCCGTAGGACAGCACTCCGTCTGTCTCCGTCCAGCAGCAGATCTGTAGGTGCCAGCCCTGCTTGGCCTGGCTCTTGCCGCAGACCATCCGGCCGTCGCTCATGACGTGGTACCGGCCGTCGCCGCCGAGCACGGCAACCCGGGGCGAGTGCGGCTTGGATACGCCCGACAGGGTGCACGGCTTCCCGGTCTGCTCCCGCACCAGGTCGTCAACTCCAGCTACGCCGAAGTGGGCGTACTCCCACAGCAACTTTGCCCGGCGGTACGGGGGCAGGTCATCCAGGGTCGGCATGAGCGGCATCGTGCCGTATGGCACTGACAACGAACTGCCGGACCTCCACGCTCAGGGCTACGGGGGCCCAGCAGTTGGTAGAACCGGCGCCGACGGCGACGGATGCGCGACCCCTGCTGCGCACGGTGTAGCGGCATGTCGAATCAATCGTTGATGTCGCGGTGCGGGGCAGACGCGCCAGCAGCGTGAGGAGAACGAGCAGAACCGGCTGGCCAAGGAAGCGCGCCGAGGTGACTCATCAGTACACGAACGAGACTCGACGGGGACACCGACAAGACGCCGACTGATGCCGGTGTACCTCTTGGAGTTCTGCGCACGTCCTCGCGGTGTCTCGCGTGCGCTCCAACAGTGCCGCACTGGCGTTGCACACAGAGCCTTCGGAGGACTCACCTGTGCAGGGATGCCGGGTGGCGCCTCCCAGGAGACACGACCGGGGCACCACAGGGACGCCGTTCGTACTTCGCTGCGCCTCTTCTGGAAGGGCCACGCGATCCCGACGGGGCCCGGGTCAGGACGATGGCCGGCGACCGAGGCAGGAGCCCGAGCACCGTGTCGGCCGCGAAGAACAGGTTTCTCTCCTTCACCAGGTGCCGGTCGGGTCCGTGCAGGTCGCACAGCGCACACACCAACTGGTGCCAGCCCAGCCCGCTCAGCCCGGCCTCGTGCAGGCTCGGCGGGACGCGGTCGGCGGGACGCGGTCGGCGGGACGCGGTCGGCGGGCGACAGCGGAAGCTCCCGGCTCAACTGCTGCCGGAAGGGCTCGCATGGTTCGTCCCCTCATTCATCCGTGCTTGCCGAGAGTGGGCAGTCCGCCCGAGACGGTTCGGACGCTGCGTCCGCGCCGACTCGCCCGCTTGGCCATCAGCAGCTGACGGGCCATCGTGCTCCACTGCGCTGCCTCGTCTTGGTTCCCCGCGGCTCTCTGCTCCCGGCTGGCCGCGAGCATGGCCGCCCGGGTCCTCCCGTACAGCGGCTCCGCTATCGAGGACACAGCTCCGCTGATCCGGACAGCACCTTCCAAACCTCGTTGACAGAGCACCAGACGGTGGTCCGCGCCGTCCTCCGCCAGGCGCACGGCGTATAGGCCGGCACGGCTGTTGCCGAGCGAGATCTTCCCGAGCTGTATCAGGAGTTCCGGAGAACACGGCAGCAGGACTTGATCCGCTGTGGTGCCGCGTGCGGGCGCCAGCGACACGAGGTCGAGCCGCTCGCCTTCCCATCGAACCCACATGCCGAGCGTGGGCCAGGCGATGGCAGGGTCGAGCGCGGGGTGCGGCGCCCTCGCGTCCATGCGAGGGTCTCCCAGTCCTTGAGCTCTGTCTCGCGGCTGATCGGTCATGACGCGTTCGGTCGCTGGCCGAGCCAGAAGGCGGCGACGGAGGGCTGGTCGAT
>NZ_JBFBBE010000285.1:0-2247 GCF_040682555.1 Streptomyces sp. NPDC051172 | reverse complement strand
GGACGAGCTCACCGACAAGGGGTGTGCGGTGCAGTTCATCTCCGAGCGGATCACCGTGGACAAGTCCGGCACCTCCCCGGTGGACGGGCTCATGCTGGGCATCCTGGCCGCGTTCGCTGAGTTCGAGCGTCGGCGGATCAAGGAGCGTCAGGCCGAAGGCATCGCGTTGGCCAAGGCCCGCGGCAAGTACGTGCAGGCCCCCGAAGCTCTCGGACCTCGACGTGGAGCAGGCGCGCGTGATGATTCAGATGGGGATCCCGAAAGCCGAAGTGGCGCGCACATTCGGGGTGAGCCGGCAGACCCTGTACACCTCGTTGCGCCGGCAAGCCTCAGACTGAACCCCATCCTCGGCCGCCGGCGTCCCTTGAGTTTCTGCTTCAGTACGTGGGCGCGGCCTTGTACAGGGATTCAGCGTCCTGGGCTGCGTGGACGCCGGCCTGGACGACGTCGTTCTTCATGTCCAGCACCCGCAGCTGCCCCTCGATCTCAGCGACGGCCTCGATCCGACCGAAGGCATCCCCGTGGGCCTGGGCGTACTCGGCCAGGCCCCGCAGCTTGGGCAAGGCGTCGGCCAGGTGCGTGCCGTGGGGGTCCACGATGTCGGCGCGGATCGTGCCGTCCTGGTTGGCGTGGAAGAAGAGGAAGTCCGGTCGTAGCGCCTGCCACTGGCCGGTGCCGTCCTGGAACGGGATCGCCAAAGACTGCTTGGAGGCCCGGGAGGGGTTGCGGTACCAGCCCCGGAAGGAGGGCTCGGCGGCTTCGGAGTCCAGCACCTGCCGCTCCCAGGTGTTCAGGTCCACAGGCATGGTGCCGTCCTCGGCGGCCATCAAATGCAGGGTGCGTCTCTGCAGAGGACGCTCGCTGCCATCAGGGAGGCGCTCCTGCTGGTCGGCCTGGGTCAACCTCGGGCGGGTCAGGTCCACACGTTCAGGCCGACGGGCCATCTCCCGCACCCGGTCATACACTGCCTGGCGCTCATCGGTCAGGCCGTTGATCTGCACGCGGTACTGGCTCAGCCAGTCCTGCACGAGCTTGTCGGCCTTGGCCTCCAGATCGGCGACGACCTCGGAGGTGCGGGCCAGGGAGGCGATGATGATGTCTCCTTCGCGCAGGTCGAGATCCTCTTCGTCCTCGGGGACGATGTGATCGATGTAGGCCCCGGCGATCCAGCCGGTGAGGGTGCGGGCCGCCGCGGCAGCGGCCTCCTCGATGGCCCGGTCATCGGCCAACAGTTCCAGGCTGGTGGTGCTCAGGGTTGTGGTTCCCATTCGGCCGGTCAGCCGCTGGGCCGACAGGGTGAGCACATCCTGGCGGGCCGCGGCGATCTGCTCGGAGTACTGGACCCTGCATCCGTCCAGGAGCTTGCACATCGTGTGCGCGGCGGTCTTGACCGCCCCGGGCAGCAGCCCATCGTGGGAGAGGGCATTGGCCAGGATGTCCAGGCGCTTGAGCGGTTTGGTGGCGCCCTGGGGGATGTTCATCGAGGGCAGGGCGTCGAACACCGCCCACACGTCTTCTCCCACCGCCGGGTTCGGTGTCAGGGTGACCGGGTCGAACAGCACCCGCCGGGCGGATGCGCCGGCGGGATCGGAAGTGGTGTCGTCCATGTCGGACTGTCCGCGCATCAAGGTCTGGGCGATGGCGGTGGAGGTGGTCTTGTCGAAGTGGGGCAGGAAGCAGTCGATGGAGTTGAGCACTTCGTTGCCCGGGATGCGTCGGGCCAGGGGGGTACGGACCATCCGGCCCAGCAGCTGGTGGACGTAGGTGGCGTCCTTGTAGGTGCGGAAGGACATCAGCACCTCCGCCCTGGGGCAGTCCCATCCGGTGGAGATCGCCTCCATGGCCAGCAGCACCCGGACGTGCGTGGTCTCCTGCACGCGCTGTGGGGCGATGTAGTTGACGATCTGGCCGGGCAGGTGCCGGTCCGTGTGGGTGCCGAAGACGTGGGCGATGTCCTGGGGCCGTAGCTCGGGCCACTCCTGGTGGATGACATCCAGGATCCGTGAGAGGTGCTCGTCGCTGGGTTTGTCTGCGACCTGCACGACCAGTAGCGGCACCACCGGGTTCGGTTCGCCCTGCTCGGCGGCGTAGGCCGCCCAGGCTCTGGTGGAGGCCTTCGTGCGGGCCACGGCCTCGCGCAACAGCGTGGTGTCGAAGGCGCCGGCTTCCTCGGGGATGGTGAGGACAACATCGTCCTTGAGCAGCCCGGAGGTCTGCACGAGCGCGGGGTCGACCTGCACGGGGGAG
>NZ_JBFBBE010000284.1:0-2257 GCF_040682555.1 Streptomyces sp. NPDC051172 | reverse complement strand
ACGGCCTCCTCCGGCTTGAGCCACGTGTAGCGCAGGATCTCGGCCTCGGTGCCGAGCCGCTGGGAGCAATAGGTGCAGTTCTCCGGGCAGAGGCCGGTCTTGAGGCTGACCAGGTAGTTGACCTTGACCGTGCGGCCGAAGTGCTTCTCGCGCAGGCGCGAGGCCGCCGCGACGATGCGGAACGTGTCCGCGTCCGGGGCGTCCAGCACAGCGACGGCCTCCTCAGCGGTGAGGCGGTGGCCCGCCTCGATGCGGTCCACGAGGGCCTCGGGGTCGAGGGCGGCGGGGCGGGGGTCGACGGCGGGGGCGTCCTGGGTGGCGGTCATGCGGGCCTCTCCGGTGTGGGCGGGGCTCGGCCCCGGGTGGGTCTGACCCGACGGACTCTAACAGTGTTCATTGAACAGTGTTCAGGAGTGCGGGACCATGACCCCGACGTCAGCGCCTGCGCCGGTCCAGAGGGACCGACTCGGGTGTCGAGATGCAACGAAGATTTCAGAAACGCGCCAATTTGATTCATACGCCGATCAGGTTCTGAAGGGTTGACACCGACTCCTCCTGCCCCTCGCTTGACCGGCGCGCGGGACCACGGTCGCTACGCTCGATCCATGCCCGTCCGTCTGCGCCCTGCCGTCCTCGACGACGCCGAGGCCCTCGCCGCCCTGGCACGGAGCCAACGCGCGCACCTGGCCCCGTGGGAGCCGAAGCGCCCCGCCCACTGGTTCACGGAGGCCGGGCAGCGCGAGGCCCTTGAACAGGCAGACCGTGACCGGGCCGCCGACCGCTCCTACGCCTTCGTCATCACCGACGACACCGGGCACCTGTTCGGTCGTCTCACCCTGGCCAGCGTGGTCCGCGGGGCCGGGCAGTTCTGCTCGATCGGCTACTGGGTCGCGCTTGAGGCGACGGGACGCGGCGTGGCGACCGCCGCCGTCGGGCAGGCCCTGCAGATCGCCTTCGGCGAGCTCGGACTGCACCGGGTGCAGGCTGAGATCCTCCCCCACAACCACGCCTCCCGCCGCGTGCTGGAACACCGCGGGTTCCAGCGGTACGGCCTGGCCCCGCAGTACCTGCGGATCGCCGGCCGCTGGCAGGACCACGAGCTCTGGCAGCTCCTCGCGCCAGCGGAGGGGCAGCGGTGACCCCTGACGACGCCGCCCGGGAAGGACTTTCCACCAGCCCGGCCGCCTATGGCGCCCGCGCGGACGAGTACACCAAGCTGCTGGGCACCATGGACGCGGTGGCCGAGGACGACAGGCTGCTGGTCGAAGCCTGGGCCGACCGGGTGGATGGGGTTCTGGCCGACGTCGGCTGCGGTCCGGCCCACTGGACCGCGCACCTGGCCTCGCTGGGCCATGAGGTGACGGGCATCGAGCCGGTCGAAGAGTTCGTCACCCACGCACACCGAACCCACCCGGAGGTAGGCGTGGAGCCGGGCTCGTTCCAGACCCTGCCCGTAGCCGCCTTCAACGGGATCCTGGGCTGGTACTCAATCATCCACACGCCGCCGGTGGAGATGCCTGCCCTCCTGCAGCGCGCACACCAGGCGCTGCGCCCTGGCGGGTCACTGCTGCTGGGTTTCTTCGCGTCAGACCAGGTGGAGGCCTTCGATCACGCCGTCACCACGGCGTGGTACTGGCCGGTAGATGAGCTCGCGGGCGTGATGACCGCGGCGGGGTTCACCGTGGTCGACCGCGGCACACGGCAGGACGCCGGCGTACGCCGCCACGGATGGATCGAGTCCAACCGGAGCTGAGGCGTCTGGCGCTCTCCGCCCCAAGCCTTCTACGGAACCGTCCTTCGCGATTCGCGTGCGATCTTCGCCGCGTCTGGACAGTCAGCGAGCGCTCCCCCTCGAGCGCCGCGAACCGTCGTTTGTGGCCGGCGTTCCGGCCCTCCTGCCGCGGGCCGCCCCGACTCCACGCGTCCTGCACCGCCACCTTCCCAATGCCGACAACGACGCCCCCGACCCGCACGGTGAAGCGGTCCCCCGCCGCGAGGTAAGGCCCCCGTAGCATGTTCGCGCTCTCCGGACGACCGGAGCTCCAGGACCATGCCTGCTCAAGACGGCAGAAGCCCCATACGGCGGGTGCCTCGAGACCTCTGGACAGGGTGGCGGGGGTAACCGACGGGCACGCAGCGGGAAGCAGACGCCTCGACTCCCGGCAAGCTCTAGGAGAGGGGTGGCCATGGCAGACAAAGTACGAACACAAGTCCTCGAGCCAGCCCCCGGGCAGGCCAGTGCCCACACCCGCAGCCG
>NZ_JBFBBE010000283.1:0-2320 GCF_040682555.1 Streptomyces sp. NPDC051172 | reverse complement strand
GCCTGGGCGTCACCCCGGCGGGCCGGGTGGTGGCCCATCACGAGCACAACGAGGCGGCCTCGACCCAGGGGCTGCTGGACCAGGTGCGGGGCGGTGCCACGGTGGCGGTGGTCTCGGACGCGGGCATGCCCACGGTCTCGGACCCGGGGTACCGGCTCGTGGCGGCCGCGGTGTCCGCAGGGCTGCCCGTGACGTGTGCGCCCGGCCCCTCCGCCGTGACCACCGCGCTCGCCCTCTCCGGCCTGCCGACGGACCGGTTCGCCTTCGACGGCTTCGTCCCCCGCAAGGACGGGGAACGACGGCGATGGCTCACCTCCCTGCTGACCGAGGCACGCACCGTGGTCGCCTTCGAGTCGCCGCAGCGTCTGGCGGACGCGCTGGCCGTCGTCGTGGAGGTCCTCGGTGCACAGCGGCCGGTGTGCGTGGCCCGCGAGCTCACCAAGCTGCACGAGGAGGTGGTGCGCGGCACCGCGGCCGAGGTGCATGCCTGGGCCGCGGAACGGCACGCCGCGGAGGGGATCCGCGGGGAGATCGTGCTGGTGGTCGGGCCGGCCGCGCCCGGCGCCGAGGGCGAGGCGTCCGAGGCGGACGCCGTCGCCGAGGTGGCGGTGCTGGTGGAGTCCGGCACCCGGCTCAAGGAGGCCGTGGCCGCGGTGGCCGGAGCCCACGGGATGCGGAGCCGGGAGCTCTATCAGGCGGTGCTCGCGGCCCGGGGCTGACACGTCCCCGGCTACACAGATGCTCATGTGCGAGGGCGCGGCGCCGGTGCCTGGCTAGGATCAGCCGTGGAGCCGCCGCCGGGCGGCGTCGGAATAGCCGTGGCCGTCCACCCGTTCCCCTGAGGGACGCGGGGCGTGCCGCCTCCGACCACCGACCCCGAAAGAGGTGCATCATGACCGTGACCGCTGAGCGCGAGAAGGCGCTGCTGGAGTCCGTCCCCACCGGCCTGCTGATCGACGGCGAATGGCGCGATGCCTCCTCCGGCAAGACCTTCGACGTGAAGGACCCGGCCACCGGCAAGGTCATCGCGAGCCTGCAGGACGCGAACTCCGACGACGCCATGGCCGCCTTCGACGCCGCCTGCGCCGCGCAGGCCGACTGGGCCCGCACCCCGGCCAAGGAGCGCGCCGACATCCTGCGCCGCGCCTACGACCTGATCAACGAGCGCGCCGAGGACTTCGCGCTGCTGATGACCCTCGAGATGGGCAAGCCGCTCGCCGAGGCCCGCGGCGAGGTCACGTACGGCAACGGCTTCCTGCGCTGGTTCTCCGAGGAGGCCGGCCGCCACTACGGACGCACCCTGACCGTGCCCGAGGGCACGCTGCGCATGCAGGTGCACCATCGCCCGGTGGGCCCGTGCCTGCTGATCACCCCGTGGAACTTCCCGCTGGCCATGGCCACCCGCAAGGTGGGCCCCGCCGTCGCCGCCGGCTGCACCATGGTCCTCAAGGCCGCCAAGCTGACCCCGCTGACCACCCAGCTGTTCGCGCAGGTGATGCAGGAGGCCGGCCTGCCCAAGGGCGTGCTCAACGTCGTCGCGGGCTCCTCGGCCTCGTCGATCTCCGGTCCGATCCTGCAGGACCGGCGGCTGCGCAAGGTGTCCTTCACCGGTTCCACGCCGGTCGGTGTGCGCCTCATGAAGGACGCGGCGGACAACGTGCTGCGCACCTCCATGGAGCTCGGCGGCAACGCCCCGCTCATCGTCTTCGAGGACGCGGACCTGGACGCCGCCGTCGAGGGCGCCTTCGCCGCGAAGATGCGCAACATGGGCGAGGCCTGCACCGCCGCCAACCGCTTCCTCGTGCACGAGGACGTGGCCGAGGAGTTCACGCAGAAGTTCGTGGCCAAGCTCGAGGCGCTCAAGCCCCTGCGCGGCACCGACCCGGAGTCCACCCTCGGACCGATCGTGGACGAGGGCGCGCGCGACGACATCGACCAGCTCGTCCAGGACGCCGTGGCGGCCGGCGGCGAGGTGCTCACCGGCGGCCACAAGATCGAGGGCGACGGCTACTTCTACGCGCCGACCGCGATCAAGGTGGAGAAGGGGAACCCGATCCTCCAGCAGGAGATCTTCGGCCCCGTGGCCCCGATCGTGACCTTCTCCTCCGAGGAGGAGGCCATCGAGATGGCCAACGACACCGAGTACGGCCTCGCCTCCTACGTGTTCACGAAGGATCAGGCCCGGATGTACCGCGTGGCCGAGAGCATCGAGTTCGGCCTCATGGGCTACAACGTGGGCGTCATCTCCAACCCGGCCGCGCCGTTCGGCGGCGTGAAGCAGTCGGGCCTGGGCCGTGAGGGCGGCGCCGAGGGCATCGAG
>NZ_JBFBBE010000282.1:0-2321 GCF_040682555.1 Streptomyces sp. NPDC051172 | reverse complement strand
CGAGCACGTTCTGCTCCTCGAGCCCGTTGCCCAACGGCATGGCCTTCGCCACGGCCACGAGCTCCTCGCACACCGCGTCGTACAGTGCGTCCGGCACGTACAGGCGCTTCAGGGCCGCGCAGGTCTGACCCGTGTTGATGAACGCGCCCCAGAACAGGCCCTCCGCGATCGCCTTCGGGTCGGCGTCGTCCAGGACAATGCCGGCGTCGTTGCCGCCGAGCTCGAGGGTGATGCGCTTGAGGTCGTCGGCGGCACCCTTCATGATCGCCTTGCCCGTGGCGGTGGAGCCGGTGAAGGTGATCTTGTCGATCCCATCGTGCGCGGTGAACGCGCGGCCAAGCTCGCCGTCGCCGGCCAGGACCTGCAGCACGCCCGCCGGGAGGGCCTGGTTCATCACGTGCGCCAGCGCGAGCACGGACAGCGGGGTGTACTCGGAGGGCTTGAGCACCACGGTGTTGCCCATGCGCAGCGCCGGGGCGATCTGCCAGACGGAGATCATCATGGGCCAGTTCCACGGGCCGATGCCGCCGACGACGCCGATCGGCGCCCAGTGCAGCTCGGCGCGGCCGGACTCGTCGTCCACGAGCACCTCAGGCTCAACCTCGAACGCGGCAGCCGCACGGGTCCAAGCGACGCAGCCGCCGACCTCGAAGGCCGCGTTGGGGCCGTTCTTGATCGGCTTGCCCTGCTCGCGGGAGAGCATCTCGGCCAGGGCCGACGCGTTCGCCTCGATCGCGTCCGAGGCGCGGTTCAGGGCGGCACTGCGCTCGGTGTGGGAGAGCTTCGCCCAGTCCCGCTGTGCGGTGCGCGCCCGCTCGACGGCCGCGTCGAGGTCCGCCGTCGTGCTCTGCGGGGCATGCCCGATCAGCTCGCCCGTGGCGGGGTCATTGATCTCGACGCCGGCACCCTCGGGGGCGACGACGGCGGCGAGGAGATCGGCGTAGGTCAGGGTCTCGGTCATGGGGTTGCCTCTCGTAGGGGGTCGGAGTGATCTGTGGTCGAGGTCAGTGTGTGCGCTCAGGAGAGCTCACTGCCACGGGCGATACCCGCGTAGGTCGCGGGCCGGCGGGCCTTCAACCAGAATGCCCAGGCCGTGCCGAGCGCGCCGGGTGCCACGACGAGTGATGGCAGCAACCAGCTCAGCGGGGTGGGGCCGTCCGCGCCCAACAGCACGGGGAAGTTCACCACCGTCAGCACGAACAGGGTGAAGAGGCCGGCGGCGGCAAGCGCGGGGGCGACGACCCGGGTGAATACACCGAACTCGTCCCGATGTCGCCGCAGGTAGCCGATGACGGACACGGAGGTCAACGCCATGAGCAGCACAAGGCCGAACGCGCCCATGTTGGTGAGCCAGGTGAAGAGGGTGACGACGGGGAACAGGGGGTCGTCGGAGCGGGAGCCTGCCACGGCGAACACCACGAGCACCACGAGCGCCGTCCCGGACTGGGCCAGCGAACCGCCGACGGGAGCGCCAGTACGCGTCGAGGTGTGCGCCAGGAACGCGGGCAGCACATGCTCGCGACCGAGCGCGAAGGCGTAGCGGGCCACGATGTTGTGGAACGCGAGCAGCGCCGCCAGGAGGCTGACGATGAAAAGGGCGTTCGCCAGGTCCGCGAACCACAGCGGGGTATGGGCGCCGAGGAACGAGAAAACGACGTCGGGGCCCCCGGCCTGTGCGGCCGCCACAACCCTGCCCGGGCCCACGGTCATGATCATCGCCCACGCGGAGAACGCGTAGAACACTGCGATCAGCACCACCGAGGTCAGCGTGGCCCGTCCGGCCGTGCGTCTCGGGTCCTTGACCTCTTCGTTGTAGATGGCACCGGATTCGAAGCCCATGAATGCGGCCACGGAGAACACGAGGGCGGCACCCACACCGGAGGTGAACAGCTGGTCCGGCAGCAGGCCGGCCGCGCTCACCCCCTCCGGGGCCGCGCGCAGGCCGAGCACGGTGTAGACGCACACCACGAGGAACTCGAGCGCCACGACGCCCATCAGGACCTTGGCAGAGAAGTCCACGCGGTAGAGGCCGAGCACGCTGACCAGCACCCACGCGCCCAGCGCGCTGGCCCACCACGGGACGGCGATCCCGAACGTCCCCTCGAGGAACGACGAGGTCGCGAAGCCGAACATGCCGGCGATGCCGACCTGCATGCACGCGTAGGACACGAGCGCGACGAGGGCGGCGCCCACCCCGGCGGGCTTCCCCATGCCGCGGGCCACGTAGGCGAAGAACGCGCCCGCGTTGTGGACGTGTCGCGACATCGCCGCGTACCCCACCGAGAACAACAGCAGGACGGCACCGAGCACGAGGAAGGACA
>NZ_JBFBBE010000281.1:0-2335 GCF_040682555.1 Streptomyces sp. NPDC051172 | reverse complement strand
GGCCAGTGTGGCCAACCGGGGCGCTCAGCTGTTCATCAGCATTCGCGGAGGCCGGGGGCAGGGTCCTGACCAGTGCTGACGTCCACTGCCGGGACGTTCCCCCACGCCCCGTTGTCGAGCTGTGTCCAGTACCAGATGTCATTCCCACCAGGGTGGGGGTCGCCGTGCCCCCAGCACTGGAACCAGCTGAACGTGCCATCGAGGGTGCCGCGCGTCGCCGAACGGAACGAGCGATCGGCATAGCCCTTCGCCCCAGCCTTGTTGCCGCAGTACAGGCGGCCGTCGGAGCGGACACCGCACTCGGCGGCATGAGCAGCAGGTACAGCAAGGACAAGCAGTGCAGCCGAGGCGAAGACACCCAGTGCGGCAGTCATACACGGTCACATCAGAGCGGGAGTCACAACCCGTTCGGGGGATGGCGTCCGGGCCGGTGGCACGAGAGGCTGCCCGCGCGAAGCGCGGGCGATGCCGGCCCCGGGCTCAGGCCGGGGCTGTGCGCCGCGGATGGCCTCCAGGCGGCCGTGCAGGTCGCCAGGGGCGCCAGGGGTGGCGGCCAGGATGAACTCCGCGACCGTACGCGCGATCCCCGCTCCCGCCTGCCGGTACTCGGGAATCACGATGCCGTCCACCTCGACATCCTCGCCATCACCCGAGGGAGCGTCCGGCTGGGCCGTGTCCGCCCACTCCCGCACAGCGCGGACCAGGACGGACCCAAGCGCCACGTCCTGGCCGCGCCCGCCCGACAGACGGTGCCCCGTCGGCGGCTTCGAGGATGCCGGCGCTCAGCACGAGCAGCTGCAGGACCTCCGCCAGGAGATGCCGCATCGGCAACTGTCCGTACGAGTGCAGCTCCAGCCGCTCCATCGCCTCGTCGTCACCGCCCCAGACACCCTCGACATAGTCAAGCGCGCCGCATCTGATCAGGGACCAACGCAGGTACCTCGGCCGCCATGTGGTCACCGTACGACGTCACTTGGCGGATGAGGAGCCGGGCTCGGTTTCGGCCGGTGTGCTGCCTGCATCGGGATGACGTTGCGGCCTTTCTCCCGCAGGATCTCCACTGTTGCGGGAGCTTCGTTCATGCCGGGACATGTGCCCGCCCAACACTTGCCGTCCCGCCGCCCGATGGCCTGGTGGCGGGCGAGTGAACCGTTCTTGTACACGGCCACGTCCGTGCCGCACGCGGGGCACTCCGCCCGCGGCTTCTCTCTCGCAGCCTTCGCCCCGCTGCTGGGCTGGGTGGCGTGCCACGGGTTGTCGAGGTAGAGCCTGACAGCGAGCCAGCCGGGGTACTCGCCGGCTTCGACGCGGCGGAGGATCTGGTTACAGCGGTCACAGACGAGGCCGCGGACAGCCCACTGACCGAGGGCGTGATCATGGTCAATGTTGAGCGGCCGGCCGGCGCGAGGCTGCTTTGTGCAGAGAGTGCAGTGGCCGTCAGCGTGAAGCAGGAGGACTTCGTATTCGCCGCAAGTGAGGGCGTACTTGGCATGGGAGTAACAACTCGTGTGGCCGCGTGTCACCTGGCGACGGTATCGGCTTCGTGAGCACAACGAGCAGCCCGCCGGGGATGTTCTTCACTTGGCAGCGGCGCACCCGGAGCAGGAGGTCATCGCACGGCTATGGAGGCGGCGGCAGACCGAAACGGGCTGGCTGTACCTCGTGGGAGCTGCCGTCGTACCGCGACCTCGAGGACGGCGGTGTGGAGGCGGCGGAGTACCGAGTGTGGGTGCGCGCCCCCGACCACGTACGGCCGGTCGACGGCGTCGACTACGCCCAGGTCGTCACCGAGAAGCTGGAGCGGTCACCGCAGGCGGTGGTCCGTGAGTCCTCGGTGAGCGCCGGCCTTCGGGCTGGGTGCTGCAGAAGGTGCGTGACGGCCGGGGCCCGGCCCGCTCCGTCCCGCACGCACCGGACTGCGAGGAAGCAGCGGAGCTGACACCTCTGCTCCGCGGCTTCGACCACATCAACGACTCCGCCGACGACGACTCCTGACCCCGGCCGCCGCACCGTCGGCGGCGCTGGCGCGTCGGCCCCGCCCGGCGCGCAACACCCGGGAGCGCGCCCCGATCCCCGGCAGCGTCCACGCCGCCCATCCCGCCCCTCCCTCATCCTCAACTCCAGCCAGGGCATGGCCGAAGGGGGTCGCAACGGGGATGTCAGCGGCCCGACCACACCGTACGCCCGCAGTGACCTGGGCGAACTCCAGGACGCTGAGACGACCCCCGCAACCTCTACCGCAACACCCAAGGCCGGGAAGTTAAGGCTGGCTGGGGCGCTGTCCAGGCGCGGGTGGGCGTGCTGGCCCTGCGGTGAATGACGAACGGGACCGCTG
>NZ_JBFBBE010000280.1:0-2361 GCF_040682555.1 Streptomyces sp. NPDC051172 | reverse complement strand
GCCGCCGGGTCACCACCCGTCTACGCCCCAGCCGCCGCGGCGACCGTCAAGCGGACCGCGTGACGATCCGCTCCTACGGCCCCCTCGGTCTGTTCAGGACGCGGCCACCGATCTGCACGCGGGCATCGAGGTCGCCCAGGCCGAGCAGGGACAACAGGGACAACAGGGGCAACACGGACACGCGGCCCTCGGCGACGGCGACTGACCTCGCGCGGACCTGAGGGTCACGGAGACCCCAGGGGCGAAACGGTCGAGGCCGAGACTCCGATCACCCTCAACCCGCTTCACCCCATTTCATGGCATGCCCTCGACAAATCTGCCACGCTACAGCGGTCGCACCACCGATCCACGCACCCCACTGCCGTCCGCAGGCGCACCCCAGCCGGCCGGCGGCACCGAGCAGGCCGGAATCCCGGCCGCCGAAAAGGAGTTTCGCGTGAGAAAGACCCCCCACAGATCCATCGCCGTGCGCGTACTGGCAGTCGCCGCGCTGGCCGCCGTCTCCCTCCCCGCCGCCCCTGCCACGGCCGCCCCTTCGGCCGCGGCGGCATGCACTCCGGCCCAGGTGGTCACCAACGGCGGGTTCGAGAGCGGTACTTCGCCGTGGACCCAGTCCTCGACGAGCGTCGTCACCAGCCGTTCCGGCCAGACCGCACACGGCGGCACGAGCTACGCCTGGCTGGACGGAACGGGCGGCACGCACACCGACAGCCTCTCCCAGAGCGTCACGATCCCGTCCGGGTGCAGCACCGCCACCCTCTCCTTCTGGCTCCACATCGACACCGACGAGACGACCTCGTCCATCGCGTACGACAAGCTGACGGCCAAGATCGGCAGCACGACGCTGGCGACGTACTCCAACCTCGACGAGAACACCGGGTACGTGAAGAAGACCCTCGACGTCTCGGCGTTCGCGGGGCAGACCGTGAGCCTCGCCTTCACCGGCACCGAGGACTCCAGCCTGCAGACCAGCTTCGTCCTCGACGACATCGCCCTGGACACGTCCGGGGACAGCACCCCGCCGGCGGACTCCACGCGCACGCCCGCCACGCCCTCGTACACCGTCAGCCTCAGCAGCAACACCAGTGGCACGGTGTGGACCGGCCACGAGAGCGCGACCTTCACCAACGCCTCCTCGACCGCGCTGAGCGAGGTGTACCTGAGGCTGTGGGACAACTACCACGGCACCTGCGACGCCATGCCGATCACGGTCACCAACGTCACCGGCGGTACGGCAGGTTCGCTGTCCGTCGGCTGCACGGCCCTGCAGATCACCCTGCCGACACCGCTGGCGCAGGGGCAGTCCGCCACGATCGGCTTCGACCTCGGCATCACCGTGCCGAGCGGCGCGGACCGGTTCGGCCACGACGGGGCCTTCAACAACATCGGCAACGCGCTGCCCGTCCTCGCGGTCAAGGACGGCTCGGGCTGGCACCTGGACCCGTACACCAACAACGGCGAGTCCTTCTACTCCCTGGCCGCCGACTTCAAGGTGACCCTCGACCACCCGAGCACCCTGCTGGTCCCGGCCACCGGCACCTCGACCGACACCCCTGGCTCCAGCGGCCGTACCGTCACCACCGCGACCGCCTCCAAGGTGCGTGACTTCGCCTGGGCGGCGGGACCGTTCAGCAAGATCTCCGGCACCTCGGCGGCCGGGACCGCGATCAACATCTACTCCGTCTCGGGCATCAGCTCCTCCGACGCCCAGTCGATGCTCTCCACCGCCAAGTCGGCCGTGGACGCCCATGCGGCGCGCTTCGGGGCGTACCCGTACGGCGAGTTGGACGCGGTGATCGACAACAACTACTGGTTCGGCGGCATGGAGTACCCCGGTTTCGTCCTCGACCTCGTCAGCACCACCGCGCTCACCCACGAGATCGGCCACCAGTGGTGGTACGGCATCGTCGGCGACGACGAGTACAACAGCCCCTGGCTGGACGAGGCGTTCACCGACTACGCCACCGACCTGGCCCTCGGCAAGACCGGCACGAACTGCTGGAACAGCGTCTCCTGGGCCTCGTCCGCGGAGAAGATCACCAACTCCATGGCCTACTGGGACGCCCACTCGTCCCGCTACTCCACCGTCGTCTACGACTACGGCAAGTGCGCCCTGCACGACCTGCGGCGGCTGCTCGGCGACACGGCGATGACCAAGTTGCTGAAGGACTACGCCACTTCGCACTGGTACGGCGTCTCGACCACGGCCGAGTTCAAGGCGGCCGCGCAGGCCGCCACGAGCACGGATCTGACCTCCTTCTGGAGCACGCACCGCATCGACGGCTGACCACGCCGGGTGTGATGCTCCGTCAGCGGGCCCACGCGGCGAACGCCGCGCGGGCTTCGACGAGCGGGCCCACG
>NZ_JBFBBE010000279.1:0-2388 GCF_040682555.1 Streptomyces sp. NPDC051172 | reverse complement strand
TTCCCGTGGTCGGCCCTCAGCACCATGCTGACCAGCGAGCTGCACAGCATCACAGAGACATCGGTTTCGGCCGGAACGAACACTTCACGATCCCGCGCGGGACCCACCCCTTGACAGGGCACGCAGAAGCACCCTCAGCGCGCGCCACGGCATTTACCGTCCCCCCGGCGCGCGCCGAAGGCGCGCTGGACTGCTGACCAGAAACTCCCACATTAAAGTCGCGCGGAATTAGGGGCTTTGACGAGCAACCTAACCGTTCGGCGTGCTAAATCCTGTAGAATGGACCTGCGTTGGAGGGTCGCGCGTACTAGATTGATGACCATCGGGTGAGGAGCCGTGGGTGCCGGAGAGGAATATTGATTTCGGCAAATTCGGGGCGCGCGGTATCAAGGGGCATGAGGCCGTGGCCCGCCAGCTCGACGCTCTCGCCGGTTTCATTGCTACCCCGATCACGCAGCGGCGTGGGCTGCTGGCACGCTTGCACTACCTCACCCGCACTGAGCACGCCCGCGAAGCGGCCCGCGAGGCCGGGCTGACCGTGACCGATCGCACGCTCAAGGCCTGGCTGAATGGGAAGCGGATCCCGTCGAGGAAGAACCTGCAGGCCATCGAGACGGTGTACCGCACGGTGCGGCGCCAGAATGTGGCCCGTTACCTGCTGGCCCGCCTCAACCGTGCAGGACGCGGGGCCCGCGTCGAGTTCCATCCCCTCAACCAGTCCCAGGTCAGCCGCCCGCATCAGCGGGCGCTGTCGTTCCGCACGCTGAATGTGCGGCACTGGGACCGGATCGTCGAGGCATGGGCCAATGACGACGACGAGGCCCTGGACGAGGCATGGGTCAACGATGCGACGGTGGACCTCGGCTCCGAGTGGGGTCAGTACGAGTACGTCACCAATGTCGGGTTCGCCGCGTAGCGGCCGTTGCGGGGTCGCCGATTTCGTGGGCCGATTTCACGGTTGGTGTTCTTGGGGGACCGGTTCCGGCGTGGCGCTGTGACGTGCGGGTTGTGCCGGTGACTCGTTCGCATTGGACGCCGACGTGTGTACTGCCGAGAGGCCGCGGCGGGAACAGCCGCTCCGGTCGGCACGGTTGTATCGCCGAGGGGCCGGAACTGCAGGAGTGGGGAACACGGAGGCCGCATGGCCGACCGCCCTGCCGGGGTCCGGGCCTCAAGATCGCGGCACGCCTGTCGCGCTCCTTGGACCAAGATGTATTCCTGCTGGAGGACCGTTTCATGACTGACCGGCGCTTGACGCTCATGGCAGTGCACGCCCACCCCGACGACGAGGCCACCGGAACCGGAGGGATCCTCGCGCAGTATGCGGCGGAAGGCATCCGCACGGTTCTCGTGACATGTACCGACGGCGGTTGCGGTGACGGACCGGGAGGTGTGAAGCCGGGCGAGCCCGGGCACGATCCGGCGGCGGTCGCTTTGATGCGTCGCCAAGAACTCGAGGCGAGCTGTGATGTGCTGAAGGTCAGCGATCTGGAGATGCTGGGCTATGCCGACTCCGGGATGATGGGTTGGCCGAGCAACGACGCGCCCGGCTCCTTCTGGCGGACTCCTGTGCAGGAAGGCGCGGCCCGCCTTGCGGAACTCATGCGGCACTACCGTCCTGATGTGGTCGTCACCTACGACGAGAACGGCTTCTACGGCCACCCCGACCACATCCAGGCCCACCGCATCACCATGGCGGCGCTGGAGATGAGCGAGCTGACACCGAAGGTGTACTGGACCACGGCGCCCCGCTCGATGATGCAGCGATTCGGCGAGATCATGCGAGAGTTCGGCGAGGGCATGCCGGAGCCGGATCCTGCCGAGGCCGCAGCGCCGGCCGAGATCGGCCTCCCCGACGATGAGATCACCACGTGGGTGGACACGACGGGGTTCAGCGACCAGAAGTTCGACGCGTTGGCCGCGCACGCCAGTCAGGGCGAGAACATCTTCTTCCTGAAGATGGGCAAGGAGAGGTTCGGGTCGTTGATGGGCATGGAGACCTTCGTACGTGTCCAGGACGCCACCGGAGCGGCTGTCCCCGAGAACGATCTCTTCGCCGGGCTGCGCTGATCCGCCCGTCCGACCGGCCGGGACAGCGCATTGACCGGCCGGCACGATCGAGCGGGTCATACATCCGGCGGCCGGTCCGCACGAGTTCCGCTGTGGCAGCCCGCGTCCAGGCCCCTCGCCGGCGGCGTCGACGCACGCCCGTACTTCCGACCGACACCGCGCTGGTACATGCCCTATGGCGGGCTCGGACCCAGGCTCTGAGCTTGAGCTTTCACCTCCGTCCGGTTACCAGAAGTCGCTGGGCGGCGTGAACGGCCAAGGGCACGTCCGGCTGTGGTGGATCAAGAGCGGGCCGGCTTGGTGATGACGGCCGCCGTC
>NZ_JBFBBE010000278.1:0-2415 GCF_040682555.1 Streptomyces sp. NPDC051172 | reverse complement strand
CCCGCCCCCCGCGCGGGGGCGGGCCGGGTGCCCCGCCGCGGGGGGCCCCACCCGGGGGGGGGGGGGAGGGGCGCGGGGGGTGGCCCGCCCCCCCCCCCCCGCGAGGCCGTCCCCCGTCGCGGCGCCGAACGCCGTGGCCGGGTCCAGGGGGCCGCACACCTTCCCGCGCGGCGGCGCACCTCATGCGCTCAGGGCGTGAGCAGCCGGTCCTGCTCCACCGGGGGCGTGCCGTCGTGCCAGGGCAGGGCCTTGCCGAAGCGCACCAACTCGCCGTAGAGCGCCGGATCGACGTGCTCGGCGAAGACCAGGTCGAGCACCGCGCGGGCGGCCCGGGCGGGCGACTGGGCGTGGCTGTAGTCACTGAACCACGGGCGGGAGGTGGCGGTGTCGACCATGCCCGGGCACACGGAGGCGATCAGGGTGCCGGTGGCGAGGTCGCGCTCCCGCCGCTCGGCGGCCACTGCGCGGACGGCGGCGACCTGGGCGACCTTCGAGGGCAGGTTCAGCCAGCGGGGCCAGCCCGCCTCCTCGGCGGTCTTGTCGTGGATCCGGCTGCGCCAGGACTCGACGGCGGACTCGACCTGCTCGAGGCCGGCACCGTCGAACAGGTGGTGCAGCCGCGGGTCGAGGTGGCCGAGGGTGCCCAGGCTGCTGGCCACCACCAGCAGACGCCCGCCCGTGCGCAGGATGGGTCCGAAGGAGCGCAGGATCGCGTGGGTGGCGGTGTTGGAGACGTCGATGAACTCGTCGGCCCGCGCGGCCTGGGACTCCGCCGGCAGTACACGGGCGACCGCATTGGAGATCACGACGTCGACACCGCCGTACCGTGCGCGCAGCTCCTCGGCGAGTGCGGTGACGGCGCCGGTGTCCCTGACGTCCAGGACCCGGCCCTGAACCTGGCTGCGGGTGCCGGGCAGCTGCGCCACCGCGTCGGCGGCATCCGCCACGCGCCGCTGGTCGCGGCCGGTGAGCAGCACCAGGTCGTCCGGGCTCATCCGGGCCGCCAGCCCCTCGGCCAGAGCGCGGCCCAGCCCTTGGTTGGCGCCGGTGACGAGAGCGATTCGCGAAGCATTCATGCCTGCCACGCTAAAAACGACCGGTCCATGAGTCCAACGAAAGTAAGGCACAGTTAGTATGCGCAATCGTCATGGACTTCACGGATGTGTCGCTGACCGCGCTGCGCGTCCTGCGCGCGGTGGCCGAACAGGGAACCTTCACCGCGGCCGCCGCAACGCTGGGCTACACCCAGTCGGCGGTGTCCCGGCAGATCGCCGCGATCGAACGGGCGGCAGGCGCGGAGCTGCTGGAACGGCGGCGCGACGGAGTACGCCTGACCGCGGCGGGCCGCGTCGTGATGCGCCGCGCGACGACCGTGCTCGACGAGATCGATGCGACCGCGCGCGAGCTGTCCGGCCTGCCCGAGCAGTCCGGCACGGTCCGCCTGGGCTGGTTCCCCAGCGTGGGAGCCGTCCTGCTCCCCACGGCCCTGGCCATGCTGCGCCGCACGGACCCGGGGCTCGACGTCGTCAGCCGGGAAGGCACCACCCCGGTGCTGGTGCGTGCCCTGCGGGCCGGCACCCTGGACCTCGCCCTCCTGGCCTCGATGCCACCTTTCCGCCCGCCGGACACCGAGTCGCCCCCGCTCGCCCTGCAGACGCTCATCGAACGTGCCCTGCATCTCGCCGTGCCCGTCGGTCACCCCCTGGCCCGCGGAGACTTCGTCGACATCGCCGACCTGCGCGGGCAGCGCTGGATCGGGAGTGCCGGCTCGGGTCAGGACCGGCTGATGGGAGTGTGGCCCGGCCTCGACGAACGACCCGAGATCGCCCACGCCGCCCGCGACTGGCTGGCCAAACTCCGCCTCGTCGCCGCCGGCTGCGGCCTCACCACCGTGCCCGCGACACTCGCCCCCGCCGCGCCTCCAGGTGTACGCATCCTCCCGGTCCGCGGCGGCCCCCAAGAGCAACGGCGCCTGCTGCTCGCCCGCCTCCCGCACCCGCCGACCGAACCGGTCGCACGCGTCGCTGCCGCCCTGCGGGCCGCAGCCCTCAAGGCCCCGGGAGCGCACAGCTGACACACCATCGGGCCCGCGCAGTGGGCGGACCCGAGGTCGGAGACCGTGATGGGAGCCGGCGCTAGGCGCGGGGCCGCTCGAAGGTGAGGAGCAGGCCCTCGACCGCGCCGGGGCCGATACGCCCCTTGACGTCGGCGGAGGTGATCGCTTTCAGACCCCAGCCGTCCTCGGCATGCTTGTTGAGAACCTTCTCCAGCTTGTCGCTGTCCAGCGCGTCACCGATCAGCGACTCCCTGAAACTGACGACCTTGAGTCATCGCCATCTTCGAACATGCCTGGTCGGAGGCTCTGGCGTGCGGTTGGGTGGGGATACTCGGGCTGGTCGCGGGCGCAAGTCTGCG
>NZ_JBFBBE010000277.1:0-2423 GCF_040682555.1 Streptomyces sp. NPDC051172 | reverse complement strand
TGTGCGCCACGAGGCGCTCTGTTTGTATCCCCGGCTCAGCCGGGAGGAACTCGGGAGGAGGTTTCTGGGCCGAATGACTTACCTGGATCCGAAAGGCGAAGGGGACAAGAGCATGTCAGGAAACCAGTGACCGGGCCCAGTTGTCAGGGACGGTGTGCTGGGCGGCCCGCGCGATATGGCGAAGACTGGATTGTTTGAAGCCCAATCTCCAGAAGATGCAAGTTCCCATCCGCCGGAAAGACTGCTGAAACCGGCGCCGCACTCTGCACGGGGTTTCATTGTTGCCCGGTGCACCTCCGGGGTGCGGAGCGATGTCCAGCGAGGACATTCAAGGAGATGAGCGGGACGCCTAAGTCGCGCTAGAACGTACAGACAGAGACGAACGTGGGATCGCCTACGGGACGCGAGTCCTATGGCGACGGAGGCCCCGTAGTAGTCGCCGGAGTTACGACCGGCCAGGGAGGACGGGAAAGCCGTCCACATCGGGCGAAGGGGGCCAGGTGATTTGGACACTCGAACCCGGGAGGTATGCGGAATGCAGAGCGCCAAAACGGTGCTGGGTGTCCTGCGTGAACGCGGCAGGCGTGGCCTGCCGTGCGAGGAGTTGTATCGACAGTTGTTCAACCCGCAGATGTATCTGCTGGCCTACGGTCGCATCTACGCCAACCATGGTGCGATGACGCCAGGGGTCACGTCGGAGACCGTGGACGGCATGTCACAGCGAAAGATCGACCGGATCATCGAGGCGATACGTCACGAGCGTTACCGCTTCAAACCGGTCCGGCGCATCCATATCCCGAAGAAGAACGGGAAGATGCGTCCGCTGGGGCTGCCGACCTGGTCGGACAAGCTCGTCGGCGAAGTTATCCGCCTATTGTTAGAGGCGTATTACGAACCGACGTTCTCCGACCACTCGCATGGATTCCGTCCCCGTCGGGGCTGCCACACCGCATTGCGGGAGGTTGACCACACCTGGACCGGGACATCCTGGTTCATCGAAGGGGACATCGCCGATTGCTTCGGCAGCCTGGACCATCGGGTCCTGCTCTCGATCCTCGGCGAGAAGATCCATGATCAGCGGTTTCTACGGCTGGTGCGCAACATGCTGACAGCCGGATACCTGGAGGACTGGAAGTGGGGTGCCACGCTCTCCGGAGCACCGCAAGGCGGAGTGGCCTCCCCGATCCTGTCCAACATCTACCTGCACAAGCTGGACGAGTTCGTCGAGACAGTTCTGATTCCGGAGTACACCCGAGGGAAGCGCCGGGCGCGAAACCCAGCCTATCTGGAGTTGCAGAATCTGCTAGCGAAAGCCCGTCGGCGCGGCGACCGGGTTCAGGCCCGTGCGTTGCGTCAGCAGATGGTCAGTCTGCCAAGCGCGGATCCAAACGATCCGGCATACCGCAGGCTGCGCTACATACGCTATGCGGACGATCACCTCCTTGGTTTCACCGGACCAAAAGCCGAGGCCGATCAGATTAAACAATGCCTGGCCCAGTTCCTACGTGACAAACTCAAGCTGGAGCTGTCCCAGGAAAAGACGCTGATCACTCATGCCCGCACCGGGGCAGCGAGGTTCCTCGGTTACGGGATCACGACTCAGCACAACGACACGAAGAAGACGGGCCGTTACCGTCGAGTCAACGGCCAGATCGCTCTCCGTGTCCCGCGGGATGTGATCAAAGCCAAATGCGCCCCCTATCTCGCCCGCGGAAACCCCGCGAAGAGAACAGCCCTGATCAACAGCAGCGATCATGCGATCGTGGCGACGTTCGGGACCGTTTACCGGGGCGTTGTTCAGTACTACCTGCTCGCCGGAGATGTATTCCGGTTGCACCGGCTGCAATGGGTCATGGAGACATCCATGCTCAAGACCCTTGCCGCAAAGCATCGCTCGTCAGTATCGAAGATGGCCGCTAAGCACAAGGTCAGAATCGATACCCTTAATGGGCCCCGAGTCTGCTTCGAGGCCCGAATCGAGCGGAAGAACAGGAAACCACTGGTGGCACGGTTCGGCGGGATTCCCCTCCAACGGCAACGAGCGGCGGAACTCGCTGATCGTGAGCCGGTCCGGGTGGACTATCCGCAGAAGGAACTCATCGCGAGACTCCTGGCGGATACCTGCGAGATCTGCGGAAGCAAGGGCAACGTGCAAGTGCACCACGTCCGCGCTCTCGCCGACCTCGCACATGCCGGATGGCAACCTTCCGACTGGGCGCGCGTCATGCTCCACCGGCGCCGCAAAACAGTCGTGGCCTGCGACACCTGCCATGACCGAATCCATTCGGAAAGGCCGGTCAGACCACTCACGCAGTAGTCACTGGAGAGCCGGATGACAGGGAAACCGTCATGTCCGGTTCGGCGGGAGGCCGCGCGGAACAGGACCTGTCACAGCAGGCACCTCACCGCGCGGCCGACCCAAC
>NZ_JBFBBE010000276.1:0-2484 GCF_040682555.1 Streptomyces sp. NPDC051172 | reverse complement strand
TCTGCGTTTCCGCAGACCAGAGGGGGTCTCTTCATCGAAAGTGGCGGCGCCAGGATTCGAACCTGGGAAGGCTGAGCCGGCAGATTTACAGACGGACGGGTTCGATGGCTTTGACCTGCGTTTTCCCCGCCTCGGGCCACTCTCGGGGGACACATGGGGGATCAAGGGCTCTTATTCGCTGTCCAGTGCTGCGATCACGCCCGCAGGATCGCCGTGGTAGGTGATGTGCGGTTCGCCCGCCTCGGGAGGAATGAAGCGGGTGCGGTAGCGCTTGAGGTCACTCTCGGAAAAGTAGATCGAGTTCGGATCGTCGGCGTGGAACTCGTTGCGCTTGTTGATCCTTGACCAGAGTTCTTCGTGGCTCGCTTCGAGATAGACCAGTAGCGGCGTGGCGCCGGCGTCGGTCGCGACGGTGCGCCACCGGGCACGGTCATCGGGAGTCCAGAAGCCGTGATCGACTACGACGTCCCGCCCCGCCTGAAGCAGTTCGCGTAGCTCTACCGCCACGTCCTCAAGGACCGGCCGTTCGAGGGTGGGGAAGGTGCCTCGCGGGAAGTCCACCCCGTACACGCCATGCCGACGGTACATCTCCTCATCCGGGCACAGGCGCACGAACCCGCGATCGGTGAGGACTCGGGAAAGTGTGGTCTTGCCGGAGCCGGGGAGCCCGGCCATGAGGACGCAGAACGGCGTACGCGGGGTCATTGGTCTCGTGAGGGTCTGGGAGATCGTGAGGATTTCCAGTTCGGCTTCAAGTGCGAGCGTGCCGGTACGGCGAGCGGCGAGTAGGGCGCCCATCCGATCTTCAAGCACGCTCAAGAGCGTGTCATCCAAGGCCGTCACGGGGAAACCTCCGATTCCGTCCGCCAGGTGCGACCAGGGCCACCGAGGTCAACGCCGTATTCCACGACGTTGTTCTCGCTGTCGATGAACTTCGCGGTCATCACGACAACGGGTTCCGTCGGCGGGTTCTCCGGGTCCAACTCCAAGTGCTGGGTGTCTTCTGCTGTGAGCAGGCGCGCTGACGCGGTGTCAATCCGATGGCTGATCGGGAGGCCGGTCGCTTCGGCGATGAGCTGAAGTGAGGTGCCCCCCGTCAACCGCTCACTCTTCGCCAACTGCGGGATCAGCTTGCCGTACCGAGCCGGGATCCAAGACGTACTGTGCGCCACGATGCCGTGCCGGTCCCGGTACACCCGGCTCCGACGAATCACGTCGGAGCGAGGCTCGATACCGAGAGCCTGAGCCACTTCCAGAGGTGCAGGGACCACGTCGGCCTTGTGCGAGTCGGACCGTTCGCCAGACCCCCAACTTGAACCAGTACGGCGGCCCCGGTCCTGACGCTGGGATCCCGACGACATCGGGCCCGGCTGGTCTAGGACTTCCGTTCCGATGCCGTGGATGCCTCGGACCATGCCTTCGTTGCGCAGCTTGCGCAACGCCTTCTCGGCCGTTGCTGTGCTCACGCTCCACTCTTCCGACAGGTTCTTGATGCTCGGCAGGAGCGTTCCCGGCGGTAGCTGGCCGGACGTGATCAGCTCCGCGTAGTGGGCGGCAATCTTCGCGTACGGCGCCCGGTTGTCGGCCTGACCGGCCATTTCGCCTGCTCCTTCGTCTCGGTTCCCTGAGGTTCCCTAGCTTACCGCTTGACACCGCAGGGAACCCTAGGGAACCCTAGGGATGTGCCCGCCGGTCGGAACGTCGACCGGGGGCCACCGTGTCCCGGTATGCCCGCATTGAACACGGGCGCATCGCCTCGGAGCTGCACCAACGCCCGGAGGAAAGCCCCACAGGGGTGAGTACGAAGACAGCGTCAGTTGGTTGAGAATTCAATAGGGATTCAAGTTCGACGGGGTGTGAGTCCCCGTCCCCGTTGCGGCCCGGGTGATGGCCGACGGCGGCCACTTCGTGGCGGGTGAACCTGTCCCGCCCTGCGTGCCAGCTCTGGAGAACAGTCCTCGGGATCATCCCTTCCTTTCAGGAGGTCAACCCGGCGTCTGCCACCTGGTACGCGCCGCCCTGCTGGCGTCAGAGCAGTGACGATGACGCGCCCGACGTTCCCGGCTCGGGGCCGGTCCGCTGTGGCAACGGCGTACCGGTGAAAGCCGTGTCCCTGCTTTCTGCGGGAGGTCGGCATGGGCCGACGACATACCTGAGGTGCCGTCGTGATGGACCGACCGACGGCACCTGTACGACTTCGCGGTCCGCCTCTTCCTGGCCTCGCGGCGGCTTCGTCGCGGCCGGTTGCCTCCCTCGCCCGTCCGGCCCGCGCCGTGTGCGTGGTGGTCGTACGGGCGAGGCGTGGGGAGCCGGAATGACCGCCTCCAACGGCGCGGGGGGGCCCGGGGGGGCCCCCGGGGGCGCGGGGGGGGGGGGGGCGGGTGCGGGTGGCGGCGGGGTGGGTGGGGGGGGGGGGGTTGGTGGGGTGTATGCGGGGGGGGGGGTGGTGGCGGGTGGGCGGGTGGGGGGTTTCGGTGGCGCTCC
>NZ_JBFBBE010000275.1:0-2485 GCF_040682555.1 Streptomyces sp. NPDC051172 | reverse complement strand
CTTCACCTGGATCCCTCGGAGCCGGTGGACGAACGGCGGCGTGTCGAGCTGTACACGCTCGTGGACGAGGCGATGGCGGAGAGGCGGGACGGAAGTCTGGCGGCGTTGGGTGCCTTCCATTTGGCCTGGTCTGTCGGTCTGCTGAGGGAGCGGACGCTGATCGTCGCTCCCAACGGTGACGTGGCGGGACGCAGTTTCACGAACAAGAGGGCCCAGCCGAATGTGGCCAGGGCGGACATGTCCGGCAGCGGCCTGCCCTACTACCTGGAGGCGGAGGGCGGGCCCGATCACCTGAAGACGGACTGGCAAGGTAGGACGATCCGGATCCCGCGCGATGAGGTCATCGAACTGGCTGCGATGGATGAGGAGTTGGCGAAGCGGGCCGCGCGGGCTCCGCTGATGCTGGTGGTGCCGAATGCCGGGGACGGCGTGCCGTACATGCCGCGGCTCATCTCCTCCACTCTAAAGCGGCCAGTGTTTGCGCACATCGGCGTTCCCGAGCTGAAGTTCGATGCCACGGCACAGCAGTACTTCATCGATACGGTGCCTGGTGCACCGACCGGCAAGATGTTCCGCAGCGAACCGGATGACCTGGCGCCGGGCGGGGCTTCGGGTGCCGGCGAGAACGGTTTCATCGTTCTGGCCGACGGTTCGCAGCTCCCGGACCGGTACGTCCGGAGTTACACGCTGACCAATCCCCGGACGAGGCGGCCGGTAGGCCGCGCGGTGTTCACCCGTGCCGACATGGCGGCAAAGGAGCCGTACCTGAGGGACCCGGAGAACACGCAGTTTTACCACGTTGATCCGGTCACCTGGCAACAGATCTCCGCCACGGAGGACGGGCCGTGGATGGGGGAGGACGCCTACTACTTCGCGATGCACGGCATCCCGGGGTACGGCGCGGTGGTGGACGCCAGGAACGACCGGTCGCACGCGGCGGTCGGCGACCAGATCGGCGGGTTCCTTGCGCGCAGGGACAGCCTGACGACGCGTCCGCCCTGGCATCCGGTCGTGGCCATGATGTGCTCGGGCAACGCGGCCTCGGATGGCCCGCCGGCCACGGTCCACGTCGGCGCGGATGCTCCCTTCGTGGCCAATCCGCTGACGAACCCCCCGACGTTGCAGCGGGCGTCCAACGAGACCGACCGCCATTTCATCGTGTTCGACCGGGTCCACGGCCTGAGGCCACGCCCCGGCACGTACCTCATCGACCAGGTCCTTGTGGCCTCGGTCCGCGGTGTGTGGGGTACGGTGCAGAGGTTGCGGCCGGAGCCCGGGGTGGAGGTGCTCAGCCGCCTGGCCCGGGTGGCCGGGCTGCACACCGGGCCGGATCCTGTGCTGCCGGTGGAGCTGGAGCACACGATGCTTCTGGTGCGGGCGCTGCGTGAGGTGTTCTGGCATGAGATCGAGGACGACAGGGACGATCCGAACGGGAACTATCAGCGGCTGCTGCGTGGCATCGGTGCCCTTGAGCTGATGCGGCGTGCCGATCGCAAGCTCGACGATGGCGGTGCGTTCACCCTGGACCTGCTGGACCATGTGCTGCGCGCTTACCTCGAACAGTCGGGAACCCCGAAGCCGCGTCCGGCTGCCTTCGCGGATGTCGGCGAACTGCGTGCCGCTGTCAGTCGTGTATTGGACGCGGCGTGGCTGGCCAAGGCGTCCGGCGCTGTCACCGTGCACGACTTCGTCCCGCACACCGCACCGATGGCCCACCTCGACCGTGCCGTGGAGATGCTTCAGGGCATCACTCCGCCGGTCGCCGGAAACCTCGGGCTGCCGCCTCTGCCCGACTCAGGCCCCGAGCGGGAAAGAGTGTTCTGGGCCTTGGCCAAGGTGGCCCAGGCATGGATGTCGCATCCGCGGCCGGATGCGCTGGTTGCCAGGATCCTGCACCTGGCAGGACCGGTTACCCCCTCTGACCTGGGGTCGGCGGTGTTGCTGATGACGAATGCGGCGCTGCGCGGACAGGACGTGCACGACGAGGTCGGCTTGGCCGCGCTCCACCTTCAGGGGCGGGGCGCGCTGGCCCCGCCCGGCGAGATCCGCTCGCTCACCGGAAGGTACGTCGGCCGCAACCTGACCGGGCTGCCGATGCAAGGCCCGTTCGTCATCGACACCTACTATGTGTCACCGGACGGCACGGTCGCGAACGGCCAGCAACACATGCGCCGGTGGGGGTCCCGTGACGCGAACTCAGACCTCTACGTCCTGATAGTCGACGGCGACCAGTCCCACGGCGAGGTCGGCTTGCCCGACGGCACCACTCTCAGGGTGCCCTACGAGGAGATCGTCGCGCTGCTTCGGCAGGATCCCGCCCTGCAAAGCCGTGACCTGAAGGTTTCCCTCCTCGTCGTCGGCAGGAGGAGGGACGGTCTGGCGGCGTTCATGCTGAAGGATGCCCTGGCGGCCCGGGAGGGAACGGCCAGGACCACGTTGACCTCCGCCTATCCGGCCAGGGTGGAGCACGACAGCACAGCAAACC
>NZ_JBFBBE010000274.1:0-2492 GCF_040682555.1 Streptomyces sp. NPDC051172 | reverse complement strand
GACGCCGGGTCGAACACGAGGTTCCCCGCGTCTCCGTCCTTCGGGAGGAACACGCGCAGGGTGTAGTCGATCGGCGCGTCAGAGTCCTTCAGGTCCGCGCCGGGCTTGGCCACCACGTGGATCCTGTGCTGCGGGGCCGAGCTGATGATCGACTGCTCCAGCACCTCCATTCCGGTGCCGCGTGTGATCGACCGTGCCACCGGGTAGCTGGACCACGAGCTGGTCACGTAGATGTCCAGGTCCACGTCCGGGTCCGCGGCCTCCGCCTCGATGCGGACCTTGGGGTAGCCCCGCGGGTACGCGAAGTCGTGGGCGGTGAGAGCCGCGTCCGAGGCGTCGAACACGCCGCGGCGCACGGTGGTGCCGGTGTACTGGTCACCACGCACGAGCCCGTTCACGCGGGTGGACAGCGTGCCGTCGATGCCGGAGACCACGGGCAGCTCCAGCGTGTCCGCGTCGCGGGCCACGGTGATCGCGGCCGGTGCGTCGGCGATGCCGGGGCGCACCACCACGGGGATCCGCACCTGCTTGCCGGCGGGGCCGGACCACACCACGTGGCCGGTGGCCCACTGGCCCGCGGGCGCACCTGCGGCGGTGACGGTGATCGCCACGTCCTGCTCGCTGCCGCGCGTCGGCCGGATGACGTTCGGGGACACGGCGACGTCGAGGCCCTGGAGCCCCTCCACGCGGGCGGTCCAGGTGCCGTTGTTGCCGCCCACGTTCTTCAGGGTGCGGGTGACGGTCTGCGAGCCGTACAGCTCACTGATCGCCAGGGAGGGGACGTTCAGCTCGGCGGCCGGGATGGGGTGCTCCGAGACCGGCTCACCCGTGTTCGACCACGCGATGCCCTGGCCTGCGAGGTAGTCGTACCAGTCCTGCTGGTCCGAGTCGAAGACCAGGCCCGGGTCCAGTGCCTTCAGCGGGTCGACGAACCCGGCGCCGCCCGCGAAGGGCGAGGTGGCCGAGGCGTGGTCGCGTGCCGTCGTCATCAGGGCGGACTTGATGCCCATCGGGCTCAGATCCGGGCGCGCCTGCTTCAGGAGCGCCCCCAGGCCCGCGATGTGCGGGGAGGACATCGAGGTGCCGGAGGAGTAGGCGAACCGTTCGCCGCCGTCGTCCGGCGAGTAGGCCGCGAGGACGTCCACGCCCGGGGCCGAGACGTCCGGCTTGAGCAGGCCGGACTTCGCCGCCAGCGACGGCCCGCGCGAGGAGAACCCGGCGACCTCGGGCACACGGGTCGCGGTGCCCTCGTTCGCGGCCAGGATGCGGCCGGTCGGGCGGTCCGTCTTCACGTAGGCGAGCAGCCGGTCCCGCTCCGTGTGGGACAGGTGCACAGCGGGGATCGCGTGCAGATCCGCGTTGAGCCCGGAGTCGGTCACGTTCACGAGGGCCATGCCGACGCCTCCGGCGTCGGCCACGGCCTGCGACTTCTCGGCGCGGGCGTTCTCGCCGCGGTCGCAGACCACGAGCTTGCCCGCGGTGGCCGCCGGGTCGAGGGTGCCGGGCAGGCAGAGGGCCGCCGAGGCAGAGGTGGCACCGGCCGCGGCGACGTCGCCGGCGTAGACCATCGGGGTCTCCGCCTCGAGCGGGGCGGTGATGGACGAGCCGATGAAGCGCTGGCCGTCCCCGGTGACGAGGGTCTGCTCGTAGACCGCGTGGGTGGAGGCGGCCACCGTCGTGATCCACGGGGACGGGTGCGCCGTCGTCGAGACCGTGGGTCCGGAGTTGCCGGAGGACGCGGCCACGAACACGCCGGCGCTCGCGGCGTGCATGAACGCGACCTCCACCGGGTCCACCACGTTGGTCGTGGTGCCGGAGATGGAGTAGTTGAGCACGTCCACGCCGTCGGCGACGGCGGCGTTGATCGCCGCGACCGTGTCTGACGTGGCGCAGCCGCCGGAGGGCACGCCCTCCCAGCATGCCTTGTAGGCGGCCACGTGGGCGCCGGGGGCCATGCCCGAGATCTGACCGCGTTCGACATCGTCGATGACGGCGCTCACCCCGGAGTTGCCCGCGGCGGTGGAGGCGGTGTGGGTGCCGTGACCGCCCGCGTCCAGCGGGGACAGGGTCTCGACCGGCGCCAGGCGCCCCGTGCCGAAGCCGTTGACGAAGTACTTCGCGCCGATCAGCTTGTCGTTGCAGGAGTCGGTGGGGAACGCGTCCTCATCACCGGTCTCGCACCCGCCGACCCAGTCGGCAGGGGCGGCCGGGTGCCCCTGGTCCTGGAAGGACGGCGCCTCCGGGCGGATCCCCGAGTCCACGATCCCCACGACGACGCCGCGACCGGCGTCCTGTGCGGGCGTCTTCTTGCCCACCACCTGGGCCCAGAGGCCCTTCTTGCCGGTGAGCCCGAGGACGTCGGGGGAGGAGACGGTGTCGAGCGGTCGGATCTCGTCCGGGACGACGGCCAGCACCGCCGGGTCCGCCGCGAGGGCGGCGGCCTCCTCCGCCGTGAAGGTGCCCGCGAAGCCGTTGAGGGCCGTGGTATAGCG
>NZ_JBFBBE010000273.1:0-2666 GCF_040682555.1 Streptomyces sp. NPDC051172 | reverse complement strand
ACCGGAATGAGGACCACTGATGGAGTCGGCCGAGATTCGCCGCCGCTGGCTGAGCTTCTTCGAGGAGCGCGGTCACACCGTCGTCCCTTCGGCGTCGCTCATCGCGGACGACCCGACTCTGCTCCTGGTCCCGGCCGGCATGGTGCCGTTCAAGCCCTACTTCCTGGGTGAGGTCAAGCCGCCCTTCCCGCGCGCGACCAGCGTGCAGAAGTGCGTGCGCACTCCTGACATCGAAGAGGTCGGCAAGACCACCCGGCACGGCACGTTCTTCCAGATGTGCGGCAACTTCTCCTTCGGTGACTACTTCAAGGAAGGCGCCATCAAGTACGCCTGGGAGCTGCTGACCAGCCCCCAGGACAAGGGTGGTTACGGCCTGGAGCCGGAGAAGCTGTGGATCACCGTGTACAAGGACGACGACGAGGCGGAGCGGATCTGGCACGAGGTCGTCGGGGTGCCGAGGGAGCGTATCCAGCGCCTGGGGATGAGGGACAACTACTGGTCCATGGGGGTGCCCGGCCCGTGCGGCCCCTGTTCCGAGATCAACTACGACCGCGGCCCCGAGTTCGGCGTCGAGGGCGGTCCGGCCGTCAACGACGAGCGGTACGTGGAGATCTGGAACCTGGTCTTCATGCAGTACGAGCGTGGTGAGGGCATCGGCAAGGACGACTTCGAGATCCTCGGCGAGCTGCCCAGCAAGAACATCGACACCGGCCTGGGTCTTGAGCGTCTGGCGATGATTTTGCAGGGCGTGCAGAACATGTACGAGATCGACACCTCGATGGCGGTCATCAACAAGGCCACCGAGCTGACCGGCGTGGCCTATGGCGCCGCGCATGCCTCGGACGTCTCGCTGCGTGTGGTCACCGACCACATGCGTACGTCGGTGATGCTCATCGGGGACGGTGTGACTCCGGGCAACGAGGGCCGCGGCTACGTGCTGCGGCGCATCATGCGCCGCGCCATCCGCAACATGCGGCTGCTGGGCGCCACCGGCCCGGTCGTCCTGGACCTGGTCGACACGGTGATCGGGATGATGGGCCGGCAGTACCCGGAGCTGGTCAGCGACCGCGAGCGCATCGAGAAGGTCGCCCTCGCCGAGGAGAACGCGTTCCTCAAGACGCTGAAGGCGGGCACCAACATCCTCGACACGGCCGTCACCGAGACCAAGCAGGCCGGTGGCACGGTCCTTGCCGGTGAGCGGGCGTTCCTGCTCCATGACACCTGGGGCTTCCCGATCGATCTCACCCTGGAGATGGCCGCGGAGCAGGGCCTGTCGGTGGACGAGGACGGTTTTCGCCGTCTGATGAAGGAGCAGCGGGAGCGCGCCAAGGCCGATGCCCAGGCCAAGAAGACCGGCCACGCGGGTGCCGGCGCCTACCGGGAGATCGCCGACACGACCGGTGAGACGGAGTTCATCGGCTACGGCGACACCGAGGGCGAGTCGACGGTCGTCGGCATCCTCGTCGACGGCGTCTCCTCCCCGGCGGCCAGTGAGGGTGACGAGGTCGAGGTCGTCCTGGACCGCACCCCGTTCTATGCCGAGGGCGGTGGTCAGATCGGTGACACCGGCCGGATCAGGGTCGACACCGGTGCGGTCATCGAGGTCCGCGACTGCCAGAAGCCGGTTCCGGGCGTCTACGTCCACAAGGGTGTCGTGCAGGTCGGTGAGGTGACCGTCGGCGCGAAGGCGCACGCCTCGATCGACGCCCGCCGTCGCACGGCCATCGCCCGCGCCCACTCGGCCACCCACCTCACCCACCAGGCGCTGCGGGACGCGCTCGGCCCGACGGCCGCGCAGGCCGGTTCCGAGAACCAGCCGGGCCGTTTCCGCTTCGACTTCGGCTCGCCCTCGGCCGTTCCGACGGCGGTGATGAGCGATGTCGAGCAGAAGATCAACGAGGTCCTCGCGCGTGACCTCGACGTCCGTGCCGACGTCATGGGCATCGACGAGGCCAAGAAGCAGGGTGCCATCGCCGAGTTCGGTGAGAAGTACGGCGAGCGGGTCCGCGTGGTGAGCATCGGCGACTTCTCCAAGGAGCTGTGTGGTGGCACGCACGTCCACAACACCGCCCAGCTGGGTCTGGTCAAGCTGCTCGGCGAGTCCTCGATCGGTTCGGGTGTGCGGCGTATCGAGGCCCTGGTCGGTGTCGACGCCTACACCTTCCTCGCCCGTGAGCACACCGTCGTCAACCAGTTGACGGAGTTGCTCAAGGGCCGTCCGGAGGAGCTTCCGGAGAAGGTCTCCGTCATGCTCGGCAAGCTGAAGGACGCCGAGAAGGAGATCGAGAAGTTCCGTGCGGAGAAGGTGCTGCAGGCCGCTGCCGGGCTGGCCGGGTCGGCCAGGGACATCCGCGGGATCGCCGTCGTCACCGGCCAGGTCCCGGACGGCACGACCCCCGACGACCTGCGCAGGCTGGTCCTGGACGTACGCGGCCGCATCCAGGGCGGCCGGGCCGCCGTGGTCGCCCTGTTCACCGTGAACAACGGCAAGCCGCTGACGGTCATCGCCACCAACGAGGCCGCCCGCGAGCGTGGTCTCAAGGCCGGTGACCTGGTCCGCACGGCTGCCAGGACCCTCGGCGGCGGCGGTGGCGGCAAGCCGGACGTCGCCCAGGGCGGCGGCCAGAACCCCGCCGCCATCGGCGACGCCGTGGACGCCGTCGAGC
>NZ_JBFBBE010000272.1:0-2692 GCF_040682555.1 Streptomyces sp. NPDC051172 | reverse complement strand
GTGCTGGAAGCGTAGGAACTCCCATCATCGCAGGTCAGCAGGCACCTCTTCCTATTCCTCTGTCCACAGGCCGACTATCACGCGGTGGATCGAGGTTCAGTGAAATCGCGCGAGCGGCGTCGAGCGCGGCCTGGGGATCGCCTGCGTGGTTCTCGGCGCTGATTTTGTGGAGTTGCACGGTGAGGGGGCTGAAGCCGCCCCCGTGGTCGCGCAGCATGGTGGCTCCGCCGAGTTCTTCGGCGAGGGCGGCGGCTTCGTCGGTCAGCTCTCGCATTCCGTCCCGATCGCCTCGGCGCGCGAGGGTGTACGACGCGCTCTGGACCAGGAGCCCGCGCACCGCGGTGCCGGCTCGTCCGATGCCGCGCAGATCCGGGTTATCAGCGGCTGAGAGCGCGATCGACAGTGCCTGGTCATGCCATCCCGCCCTTCTGGCGAGCACGGCCACCTGCCGGGCGGATTCAGCGACCGCGAGGACGTCTCCTGCTGCCTCGGCGAGTTGCCGCGCGCGGTCGACGGCCATCCAGCCGAGCTGTTGCTCGTCCATCTTCACGAGCATGCGGGTGGCCAGCAGATAGCTCTTGGCCAGGAGGGCGGACTGCTCTGTGTCGTGGCTACCGGTGGAAGGCGCGTGGCCGGCGCGGATGAGGCGGGGCAAGCGCACAGCGAGGGACACGTAGCGGCAGGCGTCGAAGTCGGCGAGCGCGTGGGTGAAGTCGGTGGAGAGCGCCTCGGACGACGGCACGGGCGTGGCCGCGCCCAGTCCGAGCATCGCGTCCCGGAGCCGGGCGACGAGCAACTCGCCGAGCAGGGCCTCATCGGCCTGCGCGGATCCGCTCCCCAGAAAGGGGGCAGTGGCTGTTGCCGCCAGGCCCGCGAGCAACTTCCGTCGGTGCACTGGATCTTCACCGTCCTCCCGCCCGGGTGTACCTACCTTAGGGGCGGAGAGCCGGGAGAAGGGCCTCTCACAGCCCCCAATACCTAGACCTCATCCGGGTTCCCCGCTGCGCGCAAGGTCGTCCAGCTACCGTTCATCCCGCCCGGTTCCGGCCCGCCGGCCCTGCGCGGTCGGAGTCAGCGGTCGGGGTTTTGACGCCGGAGGAACTCCCGGGCTCCGCGAAGGCGGGTGGCCAGGCCTTTCTGGGTGACGCGGCTGTCGAGGCGGACACAAAGTCCGCCGGGGAGGCCGCTGTCAGCCCGACGCCCGGTCGGCAGCAGCGATGCGTCAAGGCCATCCCGCTGCGCAATGAGGGTGCCGAGTTCGTGGCGGGTGACGGCGTCCGGGCCGGCGAGGTGAAAGACGCCGGCCGCATCGGACAGGGTGAGCTCCCACAGTGCGGCGGCCAGGTCGCCGACGTGGACTGGGCATCGGACATCGTCCGTGAACAGGGCCCCGTCCCGCGTGCCGGCGGCCAGGGCGTGCACCAGGCGTTCGTGCTCGGACCGGCCATCGCCGATGATCAGAGAGGTCCGTGCGACGACGGAGCCAGCGCTCAGGAGCCGCACGGCCGTTTCAGCCGCCGCCTTCGCGGCCCCGTACGGTGTTACTGGGTCGGGTAGACACGTCTCGTCGTACAGGTCATCACGGCCGGAGAACACGGCGTCGCTCGACACGTGGATCAACTTGATGCCCCGTTGCGCGGCGACGTGGGCCAGGCGCATCCCTCCCTCGGCCGTGACCGCCCACTCGGCTCCGCCGCTGCTCGCGTTGATGACCGCCGTTGGGCTGACGGCATCCAGGACCTCCTGGAGGTTCGCCAAGTTGCGCAGGTCGAGGCGGTGCCACGCGCCGGCGCCCTTGCCGGGGTGCGAGTGGAAGGTGGCGGCCGTCTCCACGCCTGCTGAACGTCCCTGGCGGGCCAGCTCAACGCCCAGGAACCCGCTGCCGCCCACAATCAGTACCGTCATGCCTCCCCACGCTAGGACTGCAAGGTGCGTCCTGGGGCGCAACCGTCTGAAGTGGGCGGTTAGCGTCCAGCCTTTGTCAGCCCAGGGCTGTGTCGAAGGTCTTGCGGTTGGCCGATGTGTAGGCGTGCTCTTGCTCGGACCACCGGATACGCCCGGCGATCGTGGAGTCGTCGGCGACGCGCGGGAGCGGGCCCGTGAGGTGGCTGTGCCACCACCTGGCGTTGCGGGCCTGGCGTTCGAGCGCGGCATCGACGAGGCGGGAGCGGGAGGTGGCGTCGAGCCCGTACGCGTCGGCAAGGACGCGCACCTGCGCCGCCTGGTCGGTGGCGGGCGGAGCGCTGGATTTGGACGAGATGCACCAGGTCCACGCCATGTAACCGACATCCTCGAGGGGATCCCCGGGCGCCGCGGTGTCGAAATCGATGAAGGCCACCGGCGTTCCGCCCCGGAACACGGTGTTGTTCGGCCCGGGGTCGTGGTGGCAGACGACTGCGCGGAGTCCCGCGAGCCTGCTTCCGCGGGTTGCGTCGTGCAGGGAGCCCAGCAGCGCACCGGCTGCGGCCACCTGGGCGTCGGTCCACTGCTGGAAGTTGGCTGGCACGTCGCCGGGCAGGTAACTGAACATGTCGCGCCCGGCCTCATCGACTCCCAGGTAGCGCGGCGCACCCGTATATCCGTGCTGCTCAAGGTGTCTCAGCCTCGATCCACCGCGTGATAGTCGGCCTGTGGACAGAGGAATAGGAAGAGGTGCCTGCTGACCTGCGATGATGGGAGTTCCTACGCTTCC
>NZ_JBFBBE010000271.1:0-2772 GCF_040682555.1 Streptomyces sp. NPDC051172 | reverse complement strand
ACCACGATCTTCCTTTATTCTACTACTGCTTCCCGCGGGCCCGGGTTTTGTATGGACGCACACCGGCCCACCCCCACTCACCGCACGCGGGGCGCTCCCCCCGCGGGTGGAGCGCCCCTCAAGAACAGCCGGTGCAACAACAGCCGACCGCCGACTCGGTTACTCGCCGGACAGCACCGCCTGGGCCGCCTTGCGCGCATCCACGGCGCTCTCCGCGGCCCGGGCCGCCGCAGCAGCCCGCTCGCACTGGGCCAGCGTGTACTTGCCGAGAGCGGCCCGCACATAGGGAATCGATGCCGCGCCCATGGAGAGGGAGGTGACACCAAGACCGGTCAGCACACATGCGAGCAGCGGGTCGGACGCCGCCTCACCGCAGACGCCACAGCTCTTGCCCTCGGCCCTCGCCGCCTCCGCGGACAGCGCCACCAGGTCGAGCAGCGCGGGCTGCCACGGATCCTGCAGACGGGACACCGCACCCACCTGACGGTCGGCCGCGAACGTGTACTGCGCCAGGTCGTTGGTCCCCAGCGACAGGAACTCGACCTCCTGCAGAATCGACCGAGCCCGCAACGCGGCCGAAGGAATTTCGACCATGGCGCCGAACTTCGCCTGCAGTCCCGCTTCACGGCACGCGTCCGCGAACGCCTTGGCGTCGGCACGGTCCGCGACCATCGGGGCCATGACCTCGAGGTAGACCGGCAGCCCTTCCGCGGCCTTCGCGAGTGCCGTCAGCTGGGTGCGCAGAACCTCGGGGTGGTCGAGCAGCGTCCGAAGACCACGTACACCCAAAGCCGGATTGGGCTCGTCGGCCGGCGTGAGGAACTCCAGAGGCTTGTCTGCGCCGGCGTCCAGCACACGTACAACCACACGGCCCTCGGGGAAAGCCTCGAGCACCTGCCGGTACGCCTCGACCTGCTTCGCTTCCGACGGGGCGTTCTTGCTGTCGTCCAGGAAGAGGAACTCGGTACGGAACAGACCCACACCCTCGGCCCCGGCCTCGACTGCGGCCGGCACATCCGCGGGTCCGCCGACGTTGGCCAGCAGCGGCACCTTGTGACCGTCGGAGGTGGCGCCTGGGCCGGTCGAGGCGGCGAGCGCCGCCTTGCGCTCGGCGGCCGCGGCCTCCAACTGCGCCTTCTTCTCCTCGCTGGGGTTCACGAAGATCTCGCCGGTGCTGCCGTCGACAGCGACCATCGTGCCCTCGGCCAGCTCACCGGCACCCGGCAGCGCCACCACGGCCGGAACACCGAGCGCCCGCGCAAGAATCGCGCTGTGGCTGGTCGGCCCACCCTCCTCGGTGACGAAACCGAGGACCAGGGCGGGGTCGAGCAGCGCCGTATCGGCAGGAGCAAGGTCACGTGCAATAAGAACGTATGGCTCGTCGCTGTCCGGAACACCCGGCATCGGCACCCCGAGCAGCCGGGCGACGATACGATTCCGCACGTCATCCAGGTCGGCCACCCGACCCGCCAGGTACTCGCCGGCACCGGCCAGCAGGGCCCGGTACGCGGCGAAAGCGTCGTACACGGCACGCTCGGCCGTGCTCCCGACGGTGATACGCCGTTCGACATCCGCCATCAGCTCGGGGTCCTGCGCCATCATGGCCTGCGCCTCGAGCACCGCCTGGGCCTCGCCCCCGGCCAGATTGCCGCGCGCCATCAGATCGGCCGCCACAGCGTCCACGGCCTGGCGGGCGCGCCCCTGTTCACGCTCCGCGTCCTCCGCCGGAACCTGCTTGGCAGGCGGCTCCAGCACCGCTGTCCCCATGTGCCGAACCTCGCCGATCGCCACACCGTGACTCACACCGACGCCTCGCAGCGTTGTCTCCATCTCACCGTCTCCGATAGTGCGGCGGGTCCCGCCGCCGCTGTGGTTGTCCTGCTTGCCGTCATAGGACGGCACTGACGTCACTTCCAGACGAAGAGACTGTCGCCCGCCTTCACGTCACCGTCGTCACGAAGATCGGAGAGAGCCTCGGCCGTGGCCTCGAGCGCCACGATGGGGCACACCGCCGACTTCCCGGCGGCTTCCACGGCGGCCGGGTTCCAGCGGACCACGCCCTGTCCCCGCGTCACGGTGTCGCCCTTGTTCACGAGCAGCTCGAAGCCGTCACCGTTGAGCTGCACGGTGTCGATGCCCAGGTGTGTGAGGACACCGTGCCCGTGCTCGTCGACAACGACGAAGGCGTGCGGATGGAGAGAGACGATGACTCCGGCCACGGGAGAAACGGCCTCGGACGGCTCTCGCACGGGGTCGATGGCCGTACCCGGGCCCACCATGGCCCCGGAGAAGACTGGATCCGGCACTGCTGCCAGGCCGATGGCGCGTCCTGCAATCGGGGACGTCACGGTGGTCATGGGAAGCCTCCCAGAGGTGGAGATCCATATGGGCCGTCACTGCCTGTACCGGACGGCGCACTGTGGAGCAGGGTATGTCAGATGAACTGCCGGTTCCGCATGGAAGATACCGGATAGTGGTCTAGACCACCAGCTCTATCGATTTGCACCCGCTTCCCGGCCGCGTGTACAGTCGTACTCCTGCTTGAGGCCGAGCGGCGCGACTGAGCGTCCTGGCTTCAGCGGCACCCACACTTGTCAGATCCTATCTCGGGGTCACCTTCTGCATGTCTGCAGGGAGGTGGTCAGGGGGACGGAAAAACACTGATAGAGTTTGGAACACCGAAGGGAAGCGCCCGGAGGAAAGCCCGAGAGGGTGAGTACAAAGGAAGCGTCCGTTCCTTGAGAACTCAACAGCGTGCCAAAAATCAACGCC
>NZ_JBFBBE010000270.1:0-2798 GCF_040682555.1 Streptomyces sp. NPDC051172 | reverse complement strand
GCCCGCCTCCCTGCGCATACCTCATGACTCCGGCATACCGCAACGATCACGAAACGTCAGTTCCTCCCCCGCCACTACGAGTTCAACCTCAGTACTACCCCCAGCAGCGGGACGGCAGGATCGCGGCGATCGAGGACGAGGGCCTCACGGAGAGCGCCTGGACGGCACAGCAGATCGGCCACACCGTCATCAAGGCGTTCAACGGCACCTTCGCCCAGGACATCCTGGAGCGTCCGCGCCCGGCCGGCGACCCCGACCGGCAGGCGGTCCCGGTCGCGGGCGACGACGAGGCCGCGAAGCGCGTGGTCAGGAACCTGATCGACGAACTCGGCTTCGACACGGTCGACACGGGCACCCTCGCCGACTCCTGGCGCCAGCAGCCGGGCACACCCGTCTACGGCCTGCGCGCGGGCGTGGACGAAGTGACCAAGGCCTTGGCGGAGGCCTCCCGGGAACGCCCGGCGGACTTCAGGGCGTAACGGCAGGCGCGTGGCCGTCACCCACTGGCGGCCCACTCCTTCAGCGCGGCCTTGTCGGCGAAGTCCGCGACGTCCTTGTCGTACGGCTCGCTGGTGTACTGGTGGAAGCGCCACTTGGCCTTGATACGGGGCTGGCCCGCCGTGACGTAGTCGGCGATCCAGAGGCCGTCACCGGCGTACGAGGTGGTGTCGACGTTCAGCCAGAAATCCTGGTTGGTGTAGAGGATGACCTTGTGGTTCGGCCGCAGCTCCTTGACCTTGCGGATGAACAGGTCCTTCTCCGCGTTGCTCGCATGGGTCCCGGCGCTCGTCCGCTCCCAGTCCACGGCGAGGATGTCGCCCACCTTCGAGGGGACGCGCTCGACGAAGTACTCCGCCTGGGCCTGGAGATTGCCCGGCCAGAGGAAGTGGTAGAAACCGAGGACCAGACCGGCGTTGCGGCCGTGTTGTGCCTGGGCGCTGACTCTTGGATTGATGTACGAACGGCCCTCCGTCGCCTTGATGAAGACGAAGGAGAGGCCGTCCGTGCTGTACGAGGAGGACTGGTAGGCGCTGACGTCGATTCCGCGCAGCATGGAGGACTCCCTGAAGTGCCGGTGGGGGGACAGCGGTTGAGTTATCCCCACCTTTGCACGGGTGATCCGTTCCGGATGTGGAAACGGCGTGCAAAACGTCAACTCCGGTCGGCAGAGGGGAGTTCAGCACTCGACGATGTTCACAGCCGGTCCGCCCGGTGCCGCCTCCGTGTCGGGGACTTTTCAGGGCTCCTTGCAGGCGCGGGGAAGCTGGTTGCGTCGTGGGGGAGCGTCGTCAGGCTTCGCCAGCTCTGCGTTGAACTGAGCGCCGACAAGAAGTGCCAGATTGGACAGCCACAGCCAGACCAGGAAGACCACGAAGCCTGCCAGTGAGCCGTACAGATCGTGATAGGTGCTGACATGGGAGGTGTAAACGGCGAATCCGACAGAGACGGTCAACAGGAGCGCTACCGCCAATACACCGCCGGGAGCCATTTTCCCGACAGGGCGGGAGCGTGCCGGGCCCGAACGGTACAGGATGAGCACCAGTACGACGGCGACCACGGTCACGACCGGCCACCGCAGTGCGTGCCAGGCGGCCTGCGGTCCCGTTCCGAGATTCAGCGCTCGGCCCAAGCGCCGCGCCAGGCTGCCGGTGAGCAGCAACGCCAGGGTCGACGTCAGAAGCAGGGTGATCAGGGCGAGGGCGGTGGCGATGATGCGCGGAGCGGTGCGCCACACGGGCCGGTGCGAGCTCATCCGGTGCATGGCGTGCAACGCCCGGCGGAAGACGCTCAGATAGCTGGATCCCGACCACAGGGCTCCCGATGCTCCCAAGAAGACCAGCGTCCATTCCGTCGACGGCTGTCGGGCCATCTGCTGAAGGGTGCCGCGCAGCACAGCGCGGGACGCGGCGGGGGCGGCCCGCACGATGTGGTCGATGACCTCCGGCTTGTCCGTGGGCATCGTCAGACCCAGGACCGAGAGGACCACCAGCAGCAAGGGGAACAGGGCCAGGACCGCGTAATAGGTGAGGGCGGCGGCCCAGTCTGTGACGTCGTCGTTCCAGACGGCCGTCGGCGTCCGGCGCAAAGCTGCCCACCAGTGAGCCGTGGGACTGTCTGCATCGTCCATGACGCGGATGCTCTCACCCCCGGTTTGAACTGAGTGGCCGACCCGGCGCCGCGTCTGTCGGGGACTTGGGGCCCATCGAAGAAAGACTTCCCCGGACTGACGTCGGGCATGCCCATTTCCGGGCTCCTCATGCGGTCACGAAGGGGCATTGTTTAAACGCCTCCTTGGCTTTTCCTGGGCTTCCCGGGCATTACCCGGATTCTTTCTGCCCGTCCCTCAGCGGCCACACGGTCGTTCCCGATGCCGCGTCCAGCGGTTTCCCCGGCCTTGCCCTCGACCTGCTCGGTCCTTGTCCTCGCCTGCTCGTCGGCGTCACGGAGGGCATCTCCTGACAGGTCGTGTGCCGCTGACGCGGCACCCGCTTGTGCCCCCGCGTCTTCTTCCCGTACAAGCATCGTCGGTGAATGGCTTCAGAAATGCGGGGCACTTGAGCGTGCAGGAGGTCGATAATCATGGTTCCTTTGCTGCTTGTTCTGCTTCTCGCGCTGGTGCTCTTCGGTGCCGGCTTCGCCCTCAAGGTCCTTTGGTGGGTCGCCGTCGCCGTCCTGGTGCTGTGGCTTCTCGGCTTCGTCATGCGTTCCACCACCGCCGGCGGTGGCAGGGGACGCTGGTACCGATGGTGATCTGACCCAGGGCGCGCTTTCGGCACGGGGTTCGGCCGACATGTCGG
>NZ_JBFBBE010000269.1:0-2869 GCF_040682555.1 Streptomyces sp. NPDC051172 | reverse complement strand
GGTAACCCCTACCTCAAGGGCGCCCTAGGACCGCAGCGTTCAGCGTGACGAGATCCAAGGACACCTATCTGCAGGCCCGTTACAAGCGTCTGGCCTCCCGCCGCGGCCCGCTCAAGGCCCTCGTCGCCGTCGAACACTCGATCATCACCGCCATCTGGCACATGCTCACCGACCACGTCGCCTACCACGAGCTCGGCGGCGACTACTTCACCCAGCGCGACCCCGAACGCGCCACCCGCCAGGCCATCAACCGGCTCAACCAGCTCGGCTACCGCGTCACCCTCAACCCCATCGACACCGCAGTCTGACAACGCCGTCCCGGCCCACCCGACGATCCACCCGGACCGCCGGGTCCCAGACCTGCCCACACCACCGCTGACCAGGTTCTATTTACGTGTCAGGAACCCAGGCCGCTGCGCTGGCCGCCGTGGAGGCGGGAAAATGGGTCTGCTCCGTCCGGAACGCCGGTTTCACTGTGATGCCTGTGAGCTCGCGTGTCAGGATGGCGATGGGGATCGCTGACAGGGACCGTCAATTGTTGCGGCAGCACGCGGACCAGACTCTTCAGCCCTGTGGTCCCTCCGGACGGCGTGCCGTTGGCATGTCACGTCGTTGCCGGGAGGGGTTCGTGGACGTACTGCATGAGCGGTGTGCCGCGCTGGATATCGGCAAGAAGGACCTCAAGGCGTGCGTCCGCACCCCGAGTCCTTCTGGCAGGCGTTCGCGCCGGCAGGAGATCCGTACGTTCGCCACCGTGACCAACTCCCTGCTCGAGCTGCGGGACTGGCTGCTCGCCGAGAAGGTCACCCTCGTGGTGCTGGAAGCGACGGGCGACTACTGGCGAGGTGCCTTCTACCTGTTGGAGGACTGCCTGAACGTGATCCTGGTCAACGCCGCGCACGCCAAGGGCCTGCCGGGCCGCAAGACCGACGTCGCCGATGCCGCCTGGCTGTGCCAGCTCGGCGAATGCGGCCTGCTCAAGGCGTCGTTCGTGCCGCCCGAGCCGATCCGGCACCTGCGGGACCTGAATCGCTACCGCACCAGCCTGACCGCGGAGCGGTCCCGGGAAGTCCAGCGCCTGGAGAAGGAACTGGAGGACGCGGGCATCAAGCTCTCCAGCGTGGCCACCGACATCATGGGCGTCTCCGGCCGGGCCATGCTCGCCGCCCTCATCGACGGCGAGCGCGACGTCCACACCCTGGCCCAGATGGCCAAGGCCCGGATGCGGCCCAAGATCCCCGCGCTGGTGGAGGCGCTGACCGGGAACTTCGGCGAACACCACGCCTTCCTCTGCCGCCTGCACCTGGAACGCATCGACCACCTGACCGCGGCCATCGGTGAACTGTCGGTGCGGATCGAGGCCGAGATGCTCCCTTTCGCCCAGCAGATTGAGCTGCTGCAGACCATCCCCGGGGTCGGCCGGGCCACCGCCGAGGCCCTCATCGCGGAGACCGGGGGTGACATGAGCCGCTTCCGCACCGCAGGCCACCTGGCCTCCTGGGCCGGAGTCTGCCCCGGCCACCACGAATCCGCCGGGAAACACAAATCCGGCCGGCGGCGCCACGGCAACCGCTGGCTGAGTGCCGCACTCGGCACCGCCGCCATGGCCGCCTCCCGCACCAAGGAAACCACCTACCTCGGCGCCCGCTACCACCGGCTCATGCCCCGCCTGGGCAAGAAGAAGGCCCTGGTCGCACTCGAACACTCGATCCTGACCGCGGTCTGGCACATGCTCACCCACGACACCGAATACACCGACCTTGGTGGCGACTACTACACGAAGTACGACCCCGAACGCGCCATGCGCCGCCTCACCCGCCAGGCCAACGCTCTCGGCTTCACTGTCCGCTTCGACCCCATCGAAGCTGCCACTTCACGAGCTGGCTGACGCTTCATTTTCGGACCAGAGGCACTTTTTCAAGTCTATCTGGCTGACGCTCCATCAGGGGGCGGTGGTTCGTGACTCAGCTCAGCTTGTTCCTTGACATCGACCGTTATGCAGAGCGACGAGGGTCTCGGGGTGTTTCACGGGCTTGCCCACGTCGTAACGGGTGGCGGGGTGCCGGTTCTTGGAGCCAGCTGATGGCGGACCGGACGTGTTCGTCCACTTCTCGGCCGTCCAGTCCACCGGGTTCAAGGAGCTGTACGAGGGCGACAGGGTCGAGTACGCGGTGACGCAGGGTCCGAAGGGACCGCAGGCGGAGAACGTCGTGCGGCAGCAGCAACGAAGCCGGAGCATGCGCCGGGCTCCGCACCGACCATGAGGCCGCTGAGACGGAACCCCGGCTGCAGACTCGCCAACGGCATCCGGCCAGTGCGGCCCCGCACGCTTCTCACAGGCCCGATCGCCCCTCGAACGCGAGCAGTCACTCCTCACCGCCAGTGCGTTCTCGGGCAGCGACCTGCACATGGTGCTGAGGGCCAACGACGTGATCGCCTCGTCCTCACCTGGCATCGCCATAAGTGGAGTCGTGCTGTCCAACCCTGCGCCAGACGCCGACGTGGACTTCGACCCCCACCGTCCCGGCAGACGGCTGCACGGACGCCGACGCCGAGGTGCACAGCGCCCTCACCGAGAAGGTCTTCCCTCGCCAGGCGGAGGTCCTCACCGTCGAGCAGTGGGTGGATGGCAGGCAGCGCGGCATCGACGGCATCGTACGCCGGCGCAGTACCGCAGGTCCGGTGGTGGGGAATCGGGTCGGCACAGGTGGCGTTGATGTGAGACAACAGAGAGGGGCATGGAAGGGCAGGTGAACTGCCACGGGTACTCCCTTCAAGGAGCCTTCGCCATCTTCGAACGTGCAGGTCGGAGGGGCTGGTGTGCGGTTTGGTCGGGGTGCTCGGGCTGGTCGCGGGCGCGAGTCCTCGG
>NZ_JBFBBE010000268.1:0-2920 GCF_040682555.1 Streptomyces sp. NPDC051172 | reverse complement strand
CTTTCGGATCCAGGTAAGTCATTCGGCCCAGAAACCTCCTCCCGAGTTCCTCCCGGCTGAGCCGGGGATACAAACAGAGCGCCTCGTGGCGCACAAAGTACGCTCCACCACCCAGCGTCTCGGCAGCACCACGAAGCCGCTCACGTCATCGCCGCGCCGCACCACCTCGACCTTCAGCGCGAGCTTCTCGCGCGCCCAGTCCACCAGCGCACCGGCGTAGCCGGAATCGGCCCACACCAGACGCACCCGGGAAAACAGCCGACGCACGGCGCGCAACAGGTGCACGCCCGCGTCACGGTCCTGCAGGTCGGCGGCGGTCACCCACACCACGAGCAGCAGTCCCAGGCAGTCCACCGCGATGTGCCGTTTCGACCCCGAGACCAGCTTCGCCCCGTCGTAACCGCGACGCTCGCCGGTGAGCGTCGACGCGCCGCGCAACGACTGGGAGTCCACGATCGCGGCCGTCGGCTCGACATCGTCCCGGCCCTCCAACAGCCGCACCTGCTCGCGCAGCCGGTCGTGCAGCACGTCCAGGAGCTCCTCGGCCTGCCAGCGGCGGGCGAAGGCATAGACCGCTCCCCAGGGCGGGAAGTCGGCCGGCATCGCCCGCCACTTGATGCCCTCGGACACCAGGTAGCGCACCGCATCGAACATCTCACGGTGGCAGTACCCCTCCGGATTGCCCCCGCGCCCGCACAACCAGGCAGGCAGCGGCATCACCCGCCGGATGACCTGCCACTCCTCCTCCGTCATGTCCGTGGCGTAGAAGCGGGCCCGCAGCGGACGGTCCCCGGCGTTGCCGTACAGATGGGCGAGACAGTCGCACGGCGCCGTGAACCGGACGTCGGGCAGCACACGATCAGGGACACAGACGGTAGCGTGAGACACAACGAGGCCCTGTTTCCTGCGAGTTCGGCGTAGACAACCGACACGCTAGAAGCAGGGCCTCGTCCTCGTGCCCTCCCGCTGCCACATCACACGACCAAGCCCGCCGTACGGGCGCCATCGAACACCAGCGGGTTGAAAAACAGCTAGTCAGATTCCGATCCTTCCCTTGACTCCTCCGGGACGCTCGCCGGCCGCGTTGCACTCGGCGAGAGGAACTGGCATGGCCCGGCAAGACGTCAAGGATGAAGTGATCTACCTCCGGTCGGCCGGGGTGGACCTGGGCAAGCGTTTCCTGCTCGCCTGCGTACGGGTCCCGAGCCTGAAGAGGACCGGGAACTGGAGCCTGGAGACCGAACGGTTCGCCACCACGCGCAGCGAGATCGAACGGTTGCGCTCCTGGCTCGTGGAACGCGGCGTGGAGATCGTCGTGATGGAAGCGACGTCCGACTATTGGCGCGCGGTCTACTACGCATTACAGCCGCATCTCAACCTCGCGCTGGTCAACCCGGCTCACCTCAAGGGGATCCGGGGACGCAAGACTGATCCCAGTGACGCGGCGTTCCTGGCCCGGGCCGGCGCCTCCGGCCTGGTGATGGGCTCCTTCGTGCCGCAGCGGCACATCCGTGAACTGCGCGATCTCACCCGGCGTCGCACCGAGATCGTGCGGGCCGCCGGGAGCGAGGCTCAGCGTCTGGAGAAGGAACTCGAGGACACCGGGATGAAGTTGAGTTCGGTTCTGACGGACCTCGTGGGTCTGTCCGGTCGCCTCATCCTGGAGGCCCTGGTCGCCGGCGAGCGGGATCCCGAGCGTCTGGCGGATCTGGCCGTCGGCAAGGCCCGTGCCAAGATCCCGGCTCTGGCCGAGGCGCTGGAGGGAGACTTCACCGAGCACCACGTCTTCATGGTCCGTCACTACCTGGACGAGATCAGTCGGCTCAACGACACGGTCAAGGTCTTCGATGCCCGTATCGCCACTCTGCTCGAGCGCTACGAGACGGACCTGATGAACCTGGACACGGTCCCGGGGATCGGCCGACTGGCCGCGGAGATCGTCATTGCCGAAACCGGCGGGGAGATGGCCCAGTTCGCCAGCGCCCACCACCTGGCCTCCTGGATCGGGGTCTGCCCCGGGCAGAACGAGTCGGCCGGGGTCAGCCGCTCTGGCCGTACCCGCCCGGGCAACCGCAGTATCAAACGCGTACTCGGCGTTGCGGCCATGGCCGCGATCAGGAACAGGAACTCCTACCTCGCCGTGTTCTACCGTCGCCTGGCCGCCCGCCGGGGCTCTCAGAGGGCACTGGTCGCGGTCATGCACAAGATCGCTATCGCAATCTGGCACGTCCTGCACGACCACGTCCCCTACCACGAACTCGGCGCGGACCACTTCGCCAAGCGGGACCCCGAACGAGCCATGCGCCGCATGACCAAGGAAGCAAACAGCCTCGGCCTCACCATCCGCTTCGATCCGATCGTGGAACCCGTAACCGCCTGACCAGCAGCAACTCTCTTCTTTTCGTGTCAGCCAGCGGGTGCTGCTGGCTGAGCTCGGGTTGTCCACGGGCGAGGTCGAGGTGTTCCACACGTGGGCCGGGCGGCGGCGTCCGGTCGCCGATGGCCTGGCTGTCGCGCATGCCTACACTGCTCGTCACGGCCACCTCGCCGTGTCCCAGCCCAGCGTCGTTGACGGTTTCGCGCTGGGGACCTGGCTCAGAAATCAATGCCAGCGGCAGCGCAGCCTCGGCCGGCCCACCCGGCTGGGACACCGTCTGACGGACCTCGATGCATGGTGGAACCCGCCCTGGCCGGTGGCCTGGCAACGCATGTGGTGGGCCTGCCGCTACCACCTGACCGGGCTCCCGGACGGTGTTGAGTGGTGGCCCGGCGCCCCGAACGACGAGCACATCACCGCCTGGCTGCGGGAGCAGAGTGCGCGACGGACACTGAGCGACTCCGTCGGGAATCTTGAGGACGGGCAGTAAACGATCGTGACGTTGCGTCAGGCTCGTTGGAACGTTCCGCCCATGTTTCGCAG
>NZ_JBFBBE010000267.1:0-2929 GCF_040682555.1 Streptomyces sp. NPDC051172 | reverse complement strand
GAAGCGTAGGAACTCCCATCATCGCAGGTCAGCAGGCACCTCTTCCTATTCCTCTGTCCACAGGCCGACTATCACGCGGTGGATCGAGGCTGAGGGATCTATGCAGGCGAACCATGAACCCCGATCCTCAGGTGGCTGCGAACGCTTGTAATCATCCCAGGTGGCAAACCCCTCGGGTGGTGGCGGTACGACGTATCCCAACACCTCGCACCAGAAACGAGCGAGACGCTCAGGTTCCGCGCAGTCAAAGGTGACTTGGAACTTCTTGATCGCTGACATCTGGGCACCGTATCAAGGGGACTTGGGGCTCTGCCGCTCATTACCCCGGGTGGCTCCGCCCCCTCCCGTCGTGCGCCGCTACGTTGGACGCCAAGTGATCAAACCGGCCAGTCCGCGACGATGCGACCGTGGCGGTGGAGCGCGCCAGTGGTCCCGAGGATCCAGTCGTGGCCATACACCTTCGTACCAAGATCTGAAGCGGGACAACCCCCTGAGGAGGGGTTTTGGTCCTCAAGCTCGGCAAGGAATCGGGTCATCCCGTGGGCGCGGCAAGGTCACCCACGGGATGTACTGAGCCTTTTCCATCCTCAGCCTGAGCTGGTCAGGTGGAGGGTGAGGACCGCTTGGACGAGGCTCGTGATCCGGGTCGTCGAGCAGAGGAGCTCGCGGAGAAGCCGCCAGGACTTGAGGGTGGCGACGGCCTGTTCGACCAGCGCCCGCATCTTCGCGTGGGATCGGTTGACGGCCTGCTGGCCGGTGGACAGGCGGTCCCATCGGCCGCGGTAAGGGACGCGTACCGCGCCGCCTGCGCCCTGGTAGGCCTGTCCGCCCAGCAGCAGGTGATGCCGGCCTCGGTGAGAGCGGCGATGATGCCGTGCTCGCGAGCCGCCCGGACGTCATGGACGGCACCGGGAAGGGCCGGTGAAGCCCACAGGAGACGGCCCTTCGGGTCGGTGATGACCTGCACATTCATGCCGTGCATTGTGTGCTTCCCCGAGTAGAACGGCCGGTCGACAGCGATCTGCTCGATCGACAGGAGCGTGCCGTCCAGGGGCACGAACGCCTTCCTGTGCGCTGTGATCACCGCTGAGGCCAGGGGCGGGGCAATGGCGGCCAAGACGTCAACAGCTTCGTGTATGTAGCGATACACGGTCTCGAGACCGACGCCGAACCGGCGGCGAGTTGGGCGTAGGTGTCCCCGCACCGCAGGTAGGCAAGGAGCGTTTTCCAACTTCACGAGTGCCGAGGCGGGTCTTCTCTGACTGACCGATTCAGAATGAAACCGTCACGGCCGACTCAGCGGTATGGAGCGCACGATGCGGAATCCCACGTCGTCGATCCGGAAGGTCGGGTGGCTGCGCCGCCGCACCGACGCCCGGCAGCTCCATTGCTCGTCGGCCCATCCACCACCACGGAGCACGCGATAGGTGCCATAGACCTCGGCGTCGTAAACGTCCCAACACCAGTCCCACACATTGCCCAGCATGTCGTATAGGCCCCATGCGTTGGGCTGCTTGCCGCCAACAGGATGGATCTGGCCACCCGAGTTGCCCTGGTGCCAGGCGACCTCGTCGAGTCGGCCGTATCGCGGGCCGGTGGTACCCGCACGACAGGCATGCTCCCATTCGGCCTCGGTCGGCAGCCGGTACCCGTCTGCGGAGGTATCCCATTCGGCTGCGGCAGAGTCGACATGGAGTTGATAGGCTGGCGTCAGCCCGTCGCGCTGGGACAACGCGTTGCAGAACTGGACTGCGTCCCACCACGAAACGCCCTCCACGGGCAGTTGGTCGCCTTGGGTGCTACTCGGCCGCTGACCGGTGACCTGTGCGTACCACGACTGCGTGACAGGGAACGCTGACATCTGGAACGGTGCAACCTCGACCGGCCAACTGCTCTGCGTCCGCCGGTCCGACAGTGTCACCCGTCCCGGCGGGACGGCAACCATTGCGTTTCCTGCCCTCGTGTCCACAACAGGCCACCTTACCTGCGCTTTCACTCGCTCTAGTGATCTTTCTGAAGGGAACTGACGAGGCGGCGGAGGCAGATGATGCTGCAGGCCAGTGCCAGCAGAGCTTGGTGGAGGTCCGCTCTGCGTTCGTAGCGGATGCGGAGACGTTTGAACTGATGGAGCCAGGCGGAAGGTACGCTCGACCACCCACCGGATCCCGCCCAGGCCCGAACCGTGGGCGATGCCGCGGCGGGCGATGAGGGGCTTGATGCCGCGCTTCCAAAGCAGGCGGCGGTACTTGTCGTAGTCGTAGCCGCGGTCGGCGTACAGCCGCTTGGACTTGTTCCTGGGCCGACCCCACAGTCCTCGAATTATGTGGGATCGCGTCGAGAAGGGGGATCAGTTGGGTGACGTCGTGCCGGTTCCCGACGGTCAGCGACACAGCGAGCGGGGTGCCGCGGCGGTCGACGAGCACCTGGTGCTTGGAGCCGGGGCGGCCGCGGTCGACCGGAGACGGTCCGACATGGTCCCCCCTTTGAGAGACCTGACGTGGGAGCCGTCGACCGCGCAGTCGTCCATCACCAGCAGGCCCGCCTTCCGCCGTTCGCTGAGGAGTGTTGCCTGCAAACGCGGCCAGACCCCGGCCTCGGTCCAGTCCCGCAGTCGGCGCCATGGCCTCGAACGAGTCAACTGGCCCCACGGGAACGAGTCTTCTGGCCCCAGGCAGCGATCTTTGAGGCTCGTCGTGAACGAGTCGATTGGCCCCGGTGGCTTTGATCGTGTCCGCCGACGGCGTTCGTCGATCCGGGCCGTTGTCAGTGCCGGCTGGGAGGACCACCGGTATGACACCGTTGCTTCTCACCGACATCCCGGTTTATCTAGGGTCAGTGGGCACTTCACGCAGGTCAGGCAGCCTATCCCGGGGCGAGGCAAGTAAGGCAAGGAGCGGCCCCGGAAACGGTTCGCTCAAAACCTATGCGG
>NZ_JBFBBE010000266.1:0-3086 GCF_040682555.1 Streptomyces sp. NPDC051172 | reverse complement strand
CCGCGAAGTGCTCGACGGCGATGAAGTCGACGACGTGTCCGCGAAAGACCGCGGGCGCCCGGAAGATCCGGTCGGTCAGATTGCCGAGCGCGCCTCCAAGCATCAGGCCCAGGGCGACGGCCCAGGGAAGGCTCCGAAGCCTACGCGCGGCACGCGTGATGACCACGACAACCGCGACCGCAATCGCCGTGAACACTGCAGTGAAGGCCTGGCCGCTGCTGAAAGCCGCACCCGGGTTACGGAACACTTGCAGCGTAAGCACGTGGCCCGCTACGGCAACGGGCTCTTGGCCTTCCAACCGCGAGACAGCCACAAGCTTGCTGCCGAGATCCAAGGCATAGGTGAGAACGGCCGCCGTCAGCAGAGCGGTCAGAGCCAGTGTGCGCTTGCCAACAGCACGCGTCGCCGTCCCGGGCTGGGATTGCGAGGCATTGTGGGTAGTGATGATCCGCTCCATGGATGCCGAGCCGCACTGGACGACACCACATTACAAGGGGCTTCGAGGGAAAGGTTGTCGGACCGTGGCGGTAGAAAGCCCTGCCCTGCCCACAGCGTGGGCGGCGGAGCCGAAGTTATGGACAGGGTTTGCGGGCTGTCCGATGTCCAGCCGCAAAGGAGCCTGAGCCGCGCTCGGAGGCCGACACGTCTGCAAGCTCCTGCAGATCCTGCACGTAGCATCTAGGCGGCACCATCGTCTGCGGGTACACAGAGGCCCCGCGCCGCAGCCACGCGCCCTCCAGTCCCGCTCGCTGTGCCCCGTCGATGTCCCAGGTGCACGGCGACCATCAGCGCCTGGTCGGGCTGTACGCCGGCCTGCTCGACGGCGTACCAGTAGGCGGCCCGGGCGGGTTTCCAGCAGCGTGGGCCGCTCACGTCGGAGATGGCCTCGAAGCGGTCGAGCACACCGGCCTTGTCCAGCAGCCGCTCGGTCAGGGCGACGCTGCCGTTGGTCATCGCCGTCAGACGGTACCCCGACTCGCTCAACCTCCCGATGCCGTCCGGCACATCAGGGTGTACATCCAGCTCGGCGAAACCGTCCAGGATGTGCCGCGCTGCGGCCGCGCCGTCGCCCGCCCAGCCCTCCAGCCCGGACAGCACTGTCCGTACTCCGTCACGGGCGACGTCCGCGAAGTCCGCGTACGCGCCGGCCGCTGTCAGCGCGAAGCCGTCCCGTAAGACCCGGCGAACCAGGTCGCCAGCAGGTGCCCGGGCGCACCGATGTCCTCGAAGCGGGCGCGCAGCGGGGTGAGGTCGCTGAGTGTCTCGTTGACGTCGAAGACGAGGACCGGGAGTTGGTCGGCGGGCATGTCCTCCTCCTCATAGCGTCCGTGGGGCGACTCGGATGGACCGTCCATCAGGCTGCGAGTACCCGCCCTGTGTGCAGTTGCTGCAGCAGCGTGGGCTCTTCGTCTGCTTCAGCGTGCTGCTGCGGTATGGGCAGGCGGAGTGTGTGGAGGGTGCGGGTTTCCAGTCGTACGGCACCCTCGCGGCTGCGGCCGTGTTCCAGCAGGCGGCCCAGGGCCCAACGTCGCTTCCTTGCCGGGTGATCCTTTAGAAGCTGTCCTCTTACCGATCTTGATGTGCGCCAGTCGCACGGGGGTGCGGGGCGGGCTGCCGGTTCGGATGGTCTTCCGCTCGTGTGCGCATGAAAGCAGGGCCTCCTGGTAGTTCGGGGTTGCGAAACACGCCGAGCAGCCCCAGGAGACCCTGTTGTCCATGTTGTACGCGCCCGGGCTGGTCGACTTCAACTCGCCCGGCGTGTCGTGCGATTGTCTCGCCCACCGGTTCGGGAACGCCGCCGATCACCCCGAGCGAGTGCCTACCTACAGCTCGGACATGTCGGACGCCGAGTGGGCCGTGACGCGGGACGCGCTACCGGATCCCGGCTGGCTGCGGGGCAAGGGCGGTCAGCCCGAGGGCTACTGCCACCGGCAGATGATCGACGCGATCCGCTCTCTCGTCGACAACGGCATCAAGTGGCGCGCGATGCCCGTGGACTTCCCCGATAGGAAGCGGGTGTACGCGTTCTTCGTCCGCTGGCGTGACAATCAGCTGGTCAAGGAGTTCCATGATCGGCTGCGCGCCCGGACCCGTGAGGCGGCCGGGCGGGACGCCGAGCCGACAGCGGGGATCATCGACGCACAGTCGGTGAAGGCCGCGGCGAACGTCCCGGCCCAGAGCCGGGGTTTCGACGGCGGAAAGTTGATCAATGGCAGGCGCCGGCACCTGGTCACCGACTGCATCGGCCTGGTCCTGGACGTGCTGGTCACCCCGGCGAACACCGGGGAGCGGGACGCCGCCCGCATCCTGCTGCCGAGGCTGCGAACACGCTTCTCCCGGCTGCAGCTGGTATGGGCCGACGGCGGCTACACCGGTCCGCTGGTCACCTGGGCGGCCAAGGCACTGAACCTGGTGCTGCAGGTCGTCAAGCGCACCGACGACATCAAGGGGTTCGCAGTGCTTCCGCGACGGTGGGTGGTGGAGCGCACGAACGGATGGCTGATGCGCTCACGCCGGCTGGCACGCGACTACGAAACTCGCACGGACACCGCCGAGGCGATGATCCTGTTCTCGATGACCATGGTCATGACCCGCCGCCTCGCACACCCTGGGCAAGCCGGAACCGTCCCTTCGCGTCCTTGACCAGCCAACCCCGCGCCACCAGACGGTTCGCCCTCGAGCGCACACCCTCCCTCTTCGCCGCCGTCCCGCCCAAGCCCAGCACCCGGGTGAGCTCCTTGCATGCCAACGCCTCGTCCTCGCCGTTGCGTTCACGGTCGGACAGGACCGTCATCATCCGCTGGTAGTCCGCCGACAACGACGAGAGACCCAGTCCCTCACGCCATGCCGGCACCACCGAACCCGCCGCCACCGGGCCGGCCGCAGGACGAGGCGTCACGCCCACCACATCGGAAGATTCCGCTGCCCCCGGCTCGCCCGACGGGGCGAGCACCTCGTCCAGCGTCTCCCGCGTGATCACGAAGCGTTCCCACGCCAGCTCCGCGTCCCGCAGCGCGGCCAGCACCCGGTCCGCTTCCTCCCGCAGCGCTTCCACCCGCTGCCGGGCCCCCAACTCCCGCTCCTCC
>NZ_JBFBBE010000265.1:0-3088 GCF_040682555.1 Streptomyces sp. NPDC051172 | reverse complement strand
CTCGACAGGCTCCACGGTCTCCAACTCCACGGCGGTATCAGTCATTTGACGTCACTCCCATGATCGTCGGATCCGCCGTTAGATTTACACTCCCGTGGTGACGGCCAGTAGCTGTCAGCGCAGGAGGATGCGGTGGCGGAGGAGGTCGAATCCGGCGCGGCCGTGCATCTGTCTCATGATCCGTTTCGTTCTGGTGTCGACGCCTTCGGTGCGGCGTCGGCGCAAGTGCTCGCGGTAGGCGTCAACGAGACTGGGCCGGTAGGCCGGTGCGATGCGCAGGCCCGTGGGCTCGGGCATGCGGGCATAGCGCTTGTTCGGTGTTCAGCGCCAGGCCGAGGCGGCGGGAGCAGTCCAGCAGCCCGACGCCGTGGCCGAGCAGGGTGTGGATCTTGTTCCAGCGTTCACGGGTGGTCTGCTCACGCACTTGGCCGGGCGGCGGCGGTTGAGGGCCGCGGCCCAGCGGTCGGCGTGGGCGCGGATTTCGGGCCGGACCTTGTCGCACAGGTTGCGCCACACATGCCAGCGGCCGCTGACCTGCACCGCGTCGGGCAGGGCGCGGCGGAGGCCTCGGCGTAGGTGGCTGAGCCGTCCCGGCAAACCGTCGTGATGCCGGGATGTTCGCGCAGCCAGGCTTCCAGGGGACCGGCGTCCCGGCCGGGCAGGACCTCGATGCGCCGGCCGGTGACGGCATCGGTGATGACCGTGGCGTAGCGGTGACGGCGCCGCAGCGCGAAGTCATCCACTCCGATCACCGCGGGGACCGGTGCTTCGGGCGCCGGCAGGCGCCACAGCCACCTGAGCATGGTGGTACGGGAGACCGGCACGGCCGGCCGGCCGGAGAGACGTGCGCCCCCCCGGCCGCACAACTCCCGCGCCACTTCGGCGATCTGCCTGGTCAGCTGCACCGTCCTGCGCTGGTGGCGCTCCAGCAGCCCGGGAACCTGCTCACGGAAGGTCTGCCGTCCACAGCCCAGAACCGGACAGACCAGCCGTCGCACCCGCAGGCGGACGACGACCTGCCGACCGTCGACCGGCACGTCCGCCACCGTCCGGCGGTGATAACCGTGCACCCTCGCCGTCAGCGCCCCGCACGCTGGACACGGCATCCCCGCGTGTCGGCGTGCGAGCTGTCACCACGACTGCGTCCCCGCCGTCCGCCACGTCCTCGACAAGTAATGCCGACAATCCCGAAAACACCGTGCTCGCAAGCGAGTTGACATCCACCACAAGATCATGATCACTGGCAGCTACTGGCCGTCACCACCGACTACGGGCCAGACCCAAGCGAACGGTGTAACTGGGGTTGGTGTGGCTAGAGTTGGCATGCGGTGAGGCGGCCGTCGAAGGCCAGGTCGAAGGCGTTCATGGCGCCCTTCCAGCGCATGGTCCAGCGTTTTCGGCTGGTGCCGGTCGGGTCGAGACTCATGACGGCCATGCAGACGCACTTGAGTGCGGCCTGCTCCGTGGGGAAGTGTCCGCGGGAGCTGACGGCCTTGCGGATGCGTGCATTGACGCTTTCGATGCTGTTCGTTGTGCACACAATGCGGCATATGCCCGCATCAAACTGAAGGAAAGGCGTGAACTCGGCCCAGCTGGACTCCCAGAGCCGGACGATCGCCGGGTACTTCTTGCCCCAGACCTCGGCGAACTCCAGGAACCGTGTCGTGGCATCGTCCTCGCTCGGCGCGGTGTAGACGGGCTTACCGGTAGTTCGTTGAATTCGGTGGTGGCGTGAGTTGACGGCAGGTCGGGTTGGTCGTAGGCCGGTGGTAGGAGTCAACTGCCTTGCTGGGGGTGGAAGATGACCGCTCGCCGTCCGTGTCCGCCTGCGCCAGGTCCGTTGGAGGAGTACGCGGCCCGGTTCGATGACCTCTTCTTCAGCCTGGCCCAGCGGCGGGGATTTCGCGAGTACCTGACCGGGCTGCTGGCGCCACGGGAGCGGAACAAGACGATCACCTGCCTGGCAGGCGCGGAACCGGTGGCCGGCGCGGGGACGCCGGGAGTGCAGCGGCTGCAGTTCTTCCTGTCGGAGTCGCCCTGGGAGGCCGAGCAGGTCAACGACCGGCGGCTTGAACTGCTGCGTGAGCAGACGGCGGCGGCTCCGCACGATGGCGGGGTCATCGTGATCGACGATTCCGGGGACCGCAAGGACGGCACGGCGACCGCGCACGTGGGTCGGCAGTGGCTGGGCCGGCTGGGCAAAACGGACAGCGGCATCGTCACGGTGACCACGGTGTGGACCGACGGGCGTCCCTGCACGCAACTCCTTACACCCCTGCCCACCACCTCGCCCGCGGCCGCTCGGATCCGGCCTTCCGTACGAAACCGCAGCTGGCTGCTGTCCTCGCGGTTCGAGGGAAGGAGGCGGGCTTCGGCTGCCAGGCGGTGGTTGCCGACTGCGCCTACTCCGTCAGCGACGACTGGTATCTCGCACTGCGTCAGGCTGGCCTGGCCTACGTGGTCGCCCTCAAACCGCATCGCGGGACCTGGGCCCGGGCCGGCCAGCCGCACACCCCCATCGAAGCCGCACACGCGCTGACCTGGCGCGATGCCAAGCGACCCGGGGAGTGGACGCTGGCGGAGCGACACTTCCGTGACGGGCACACCGAGACCTGGTGGGCCGCCGACGCCCGCTTGGGCGGCTACGGACCCGACTCACCCTGCCGACTGGTCGTGGCCACCACCGACCCAGCCGGCCTGTCGGCGAAGGCCACCTGGTACCTGGCCACCAACCTGCCCCACCCCGACGCACCCCACGCCGCCACCAGCCCACACCCGCCGGCCGACCTTGCGGAGATCGTCCGCCTCTACGGACTGCGGCCCTGGATCAAGCAGAGCTACAAACAGATCAAGGACGAACTCGGCTGGGCCGACTTCCAGGTCCGCTCCGACCGAGCCATCCGCCGCCACCAGACCCTGGTCAACTGCGCCTTCTCCTTTTGCTGGGAACCAATGGTTCGCCCCACCCGGACCCCAGGATGCCACCGCACCGGTGAGGTGCCCCCGGCGGTGTGGACACGCTGACAATGGATCTTGCAGATCCGAGGAAGGGTGTCCTGGTGGGACGGAAGTCTCCGTATCCGGAGGA
>NZ_JBFBBE010000264.1:0-3128 GCF_040682555.1 Streptomyces sp. NPDC051172 | reverse complement strand
CTACCAGCGGTCCCGTTCGTCATTCACCGCAGGGCCAGCACGCCCACCCGCGCCTGGACAGCGCCCCAGCCAGCCTTAACTTCCCGGCCTTGGGGCAAGAAGCTGTTCCACCGATTCGATGGCCACCTCGGTGGGCGTATGAGCCAGTTCAATGCGCAGCGCGAGTCCGTTGCCAGTGGACTGGGCGAGCTCGTCGGCGAGCAGCTGCTGGCCTAGCGGGCGCAAGGGGCTGGTGACGGGCGCGGCAGTGGTGAACAGCCCAAAGGCGCCCCACAGCGCATTGGCCACCATGGCGGGATCTTCTTCCACGTGCTGAGTGTCGATCCAACAGCGGTGCGAAGTCCCCGCCACCTGCAGCCGGTTGCCGGCCCGGCTGAGATGCTTGAGGCGGTCCCGCGTCGAAGGCGGCACGCCCGTGGGGGTGCGCAGCACGGGCACCGTCCACAGCACCGCGATCTGCTCGCTGACCCCTGCTGCCACGTCCTGGAAGCCGCGCACGTCCCCCCGTTTGACGGGTAACGCCGCCACAAACCGAATCATCCCGTGTGCCCCCTCTTCCTACCCGTGATCGCAGAGTGACACGAGACAACGATGTAGGAAGGGCCGCCTCACGCCACCAACACGGCCTTACTGGCACGACTACTCGGCCGTACGCCGTGCACGAGCCGAATGGTCGACCCCCTCGATGCCGGGCGTGCTACACAGCTGATCACCTGGCCGCACCGACGTGCCGGCACGCGTTCGTCGACTCCATAACCGGTCCCCCTGCCCTCGAATCTCTGACGACGGCGCCTGAGGCTCCCGCCGGATGCGCCATGCTTGGAGGCCCTACGACCTACCACGTGTTGCCTGGCCCGGCGGAAAGCGTGGCCTTCCCCTCAACGAGGTGCACTGATCAGTGAAGTCCGGCAAGTCGACCCTCGCAGCATGGCTCCACCGCCTCGACGCTGAACGCTTGGAGCAGGTACTCGCGGCACGGCCGGACGCAGTGTCCCCGCCGGAGCCGCGCTCGGTGAGCGAGCTGGCCGAACGCCTGCAACGCCCGGGCTCGGTCGCGCTCGCGCTGCCTCGGCTCCCGCTGCCCGCCCTGCAGGCAGCCGAGGCGCTGGCCGCGCTGAGTGCGCCGGCCTCGCCGGAGGTCCTGGCGGACCTGCTGGACGCGACGCAGGACGAGACTGCACGCGGCCTGGAAGCGGCGCTCCAGACGCTGTCCACGAAGGCGCTGGTCTGGCCGGACGGCGAGGGAACACTGCGGATGGCCGCGCCCCTGCGGCAGGCGTGGGACACGCCGCTCGGACTGGACCAGCCGCTGGCGACGCTGTTGAAGGACACGACCTCCGAGGAGTTGCGCCGCATGCTCACGGCTCTGGGCTTGCGGCCTCCCGGCACCAAACCGCAGCGTCTCGCGGCGCTCGTGGAACACCACAGCGACCCGGCACGTGTCGCCGCGGTGGTCGCACAGGCGCCGGCCGACGCCCGGAAACTGCTGAAACGCAGGGCGGATCCCGCGTACCGACCACAGGCATTCGTCCTCTTCGCGGGCCAGTCCTCCCCTGAACCGGGTGCGCGCTGGGCACTGGAGCGGGGACTGCTGGTCCAGGGTCGATACAGCTACGGCCCCCTGGGGATGCCCGCCGAGGTGGCGTTCGCGCTGCGCGGGCCAGGCTGGCATGCTCCGTTCGACCCCACGCCGCCTGTCACACTCCATGTACCCGTGGCCCCGTCGGAGGTCGACAGTGAGGCGACCGCCGCGGCCACGGCGTTCGCCGCCCACGCCGCCTCGGTCCTGTCGGTGTGTGCGACGGCTCCGCCCGCCCGGCTGAAGTCCGGCGGCGTCGGGACCCGCGAACTGGCCAGGATCGGCAAGGCGGCACGCTGCGAGGAGACCGTCGTACGCCTCACCCTTGAGACGGCGTACAAGGCGGGTCTCATGGCCCGTGACGGTGACCGGGTCGCGACGACGGACGCCTACGACACGTGGGCCGAGTCGGAGCCCGCACAGCGGCTTCCGGCACTGCTGCGCGCTTGGTGGGCACTTGAATTCACCCCCTCGCAGGCTCGGGACGACGACAACAAGGCGCTGCCTGCCTTGGCCGGAACTCCGTCCTGCACCGGCTGTCTTCAGGCCCGGAAGGGGCTGCTTAGCGCCGCTTCCCGGCTCCCGGCCGGGCAGGGCGTGAAGAACGCGGCCGAACTGGGGGCTCTCACCCACTGGTCACGGCCACTGGCCGAGGTGCTGCCACAGGACGCGACGCCGTTCGCCACCGTGATCCGCGAGGCGGAACTGTTCGGTGTCCTCGCCCGCGGCGCTCTGTCCCCGCTCGGCGCCGCTCTGCTGGCCGACAGCGCCGAGGAACTGGCCGGCGCCTGCCGCCGCCTGCTGCCCGTCGCCACCGCGACGGCCCGCTTTGGCGGCGACCTGACCGCCGTCGTCACCGGCACACCCGCCGCGCGGCTGGTCACGCTGCTGGACTCGGTCGCCGAGCGGGAGACCAGCGGCACGGCCTCGGTGTGGCGGTTCAGCCCGGCCAGCGTCCGCCGCGCCCTGGACGCCGGCTATAGCCCGGACTCCATCGAGGCCGACTTGGCTGCCGTCGCCGTGGGCCCACTGCCCCAGCCTCTGTCCTACCTGATCACGGACACGGCACGCAGCCACGGCCGGATCCGCGTCGCGTCGGCCGCCTGCGTCATCCACGGAGAAGAACCCGCCCTCCTCACTGAGATCGCCGCCCACCGCAAGCTCTCCAGACTGGGCCTGCGGCGCCTCGCCCCGACCGTCCTTGTCAGCCGCACCCCGTTGGAGAAGACCCTCGCTGCGCTGCGGAGCGCGGGATACGCGCCCGTCGCGGAGTCAGCTGACGGAACCGTGCGCGTCGAACGGCCTCGCAACCACCGGGCGACCGCGCCGGTGCCGCCCCCGCGCAGAGCGGTCGGTGGGCCCGGTGTCCGGTCCCGTACGACCGCCGTCCCAAAGCAAGCCGAGCTGACCGCGCTGGCTGCCCGGCTCGCGGACGCCCCGCTCGCCCATCCCGCCCCCCAACGTCGCTTCCTTGCCGGGTGATCCTTTAGGATCCGGGGCTTGTGGCTCGTGATCATGTGGTGGGGGATGGCTTCCCGGAGCGGATACG
>NZ_JBFBBE010000263.1:0-3297 GCF_040682555.1 Streptomyces sp. NPDC051172 | reverse complement strand
GCATCAGCCCCCGCAGATAGCACTCACCTCTGGCCCGCTGATCCTTGCGCGGCACCGAGGCGAACACATCCTCCACGAACAGCCCCAACGCCGCCGTAACCGGTTCACTTCATGCGTGTCCACACACCCAACATGCTCTTGATCAGCACAAACGCAAAGACCTAACGAAGCACTACTAGGTTCTGTTTCCTGGATCATGTGCGGCGCCAGATGACCAAGGCCGCGACGGTGACAGTTCCGAGGTAGACGTAGGCGCGCTTGTCGTAGCGGGTCGCCACAGCCTGGTGGTTCTTCAGGCGATTGATGGCCTGCTCGACGACGTTTCGCAGGCCACCGCCCGCATCAGAGCCGCCGTGCCCGGGTCTGCCGGGAAGAACGTCTCGATGGCGATCTCGTCGAGCGTCACGTCACGCGGTGAACCGAACACCGTAGTGGTGTACAGCAGTGCGAGTTCGCCGTGCTCGGACGACAGTCTCAGCGGGACCACCAGGTCGTACGCCGGCCCATCCGCGGAAGCTGCGCCCACGCCTCCCTCGGGGGCGGGATAGCCCTCCAGCTCCGCGAGCAGCTCTGCCAGGCCGGCCGCCGACGTCCGCTCCAGCTGGCGGCGGACCCGGCGCAGCACGTGTGCACGCCACTGGGCGAGGTTCCGGATACGTCCGGCCAGTCCTTTGGGATGCAGGGTCGCCTTCAGCACGTTGAACGGGGGCCGCGTCAGCTCTTCCGCCACGTCGCCGAGAAAAAGCTCCATGGCACGGTTCGCGGCCAGCAATTCCCAGCGCACGTTGACGGCGAGCGCCGGATTCGGCTCGTGCCCAGTCAGTACGGCCTCCACCGCGGATCGCGCGGCACCCAGATCGGCGAAGGCGCGCTCGGCGTGCACCGGGGCGAAGCCCGCGGCCAGGTAGAACGCGTTGCGTTCCCGCAGCGGCACGTCCAACTCGTCGCACAGTCGCCGGATCATGTCCCGGCTCGGGTTCGCCCGTCCGGTCTCGATGCAACTCAGGTGCCGGGTGGACAACTCGGCGGCGAGCGACACGTCGAGCTGCGAACGGCGGCGACGCTCGCGCCAGCGCCGCAGCAGCACCCCGACCGGTTCGGTGGTGGTCGTCATGGCCCTCAGGTTGCCCGGCCGCGTGGACATCGGCAATGACCTCACAGGTCATCGACAGCCCTCGCCCGGCGGCCGCAGAGTCGTGAGCCGGAAGCACTGCTCGTAGCGCAGTGATCCATCGGGCCACCCGTAGGCACAGATCCAACGGACGACCCGTAGGCGCAGAGTCACCGGAAGAAGGAGGACCGGCCATGGCCGAATCGCACCGGACGGCGGTGTCCCCGTCGACAGGGCTCACGGGCACAGCCGGCCGCACGCACACCGTCCGCCATCCGCCTCCCCAGGCAGCAGGAGTTGCTTCCCGAAGGAGTGTCATGAACAAGAGTTTTGCGCCCGCTCCGGCACAGGATCTCGCCGGGTACCTGAAATCGTACGTCCAGGAGATCCTGGGAGAAGAGGACCCCGGCGTCGTCGTCGACCACTACCACACACCGGACATCGAGTGGCACAACGACGGGATATGCCTTGATCGGGGCAGGCTGGTCGCCCACGCCCGGCCTGCCCGCAAGAACGCCGTCTCCTGCGAGGTCGAGGTCCACGACACCCTGGTGGTCGGTAACCGCGTTGCTGCCCGGTACACCGTGCACGCGACCATGCGGAAAGGGCACCGCTTGAGCAACGAGGTCTACATGTTCGGGGAGCTGGCTCCCGACGGCCGGCTGCGCCGTGTCCGCTCCACCACCCGTGACGTGTCGCAGAAGGGCGGCGAGACTTCCATGAGCGCCGAGACGGCAGCACAGCCCGAGCCCGGGACCGGTACCACCACCGAGAGCGCCGTCGAGTGCTTCGAACAGCAGCTTGAGCAGTACGTACAGTTCTGGAACGCCGGCACCGAGCCGGAGCAGCGCCGGCTCGCGGCAGCGGTCTTCGCCGACGGTGTCGAGTACCGCGCGCAGGTCGGAATCCTCAGCGGGCCGCAGGCACTGATGGACTTCCGGAGCCAGTTCGCCGCCCACATGGGCACCGTCGCGCTTCGTCTGCGCGAGCGACCCCAGGTGCACCACCGCCGCGCCAGGCTCCAGTGGGACATCCTGACCGGCGGCGGCAACGGTGACGGTGACGGCACATCCTTCGCCACCGGAACCGATGTCATCCAGCTCGATGAGGATGGCCGAATCAGTTCCGTCACCGTGTTCCTCGACCGGGCTCCCGAAGGTTTCGACCCCGAGGCGCACCACTAGGTGTTCTGTCCGGGGAGGTTGTGGACAGTGATGCAGGTCTCGGCTGACCGATCTTGAAATGGGTGAGGGCCTTCTGGCCTGGTGTGGATTGCGACATCTGCAGCGGCAACAGAAAGGCCCTCGGGTCCCACCGCAATGCACCCCTGACCGAGACCGGCCGCCTGCGTCTGGCCGCGGAACGCTTCCAGGTCTCGCCGACCACGGCCCAGCGTTGGGCCGACCGCTACCGACAGGGCGGTGAGGCAGCCATGGCCGATCGCTCCAGCCGTCCCCGCACCAGCCCGCGCCGAACCCCGACCCGCACCGGGCGACGGATCATCAAGGTCCGTGTTCTGCGCCGCTGGGGCCCGGCCCGCATCGCGGGCCTGCTGCGGCTGGTGCCCTCGACCGTGCACCGGGTGCCGAGGCACTACGGCCTGGCGCGCCTTGCACATCTGGACCGGGCTACCGGCCGTGTCATCCGACGCTACGAACGCGACCGGCCCGGCGAACTGATCCATGTCGACATCAAGAAACTCGGCAACATCCCCGACGGGGGCGGCCACAAGGCCCTTGGCCGGCAGGCAGGCCGCAAGACCCGCTCGAAGGCCGGCTACAGCTACTTGCACACCGCCGTCGACGACCACTCCCGCCTGGCCTACAGCGAGAACCGCGCAGACGAGAAGAAAGAGACCGCAACCGCCTTCTGGACCCGGGCCCAAGAGTTCTTCACCTCATGCGGGATCACCGTCGAACGGGTCCTGACCGACAACGGAGCCTGCTACCGCTCCCGCAACCGGCGCGACGCCCTGGCGGCGACCGGGATCACCCACAAACGAACCCGGCCCTACCGACCCCAAACGAACGGCAAGGTCGAACGCCTCAACCGCACCCTGCTCGACGAGTGGGCCTACGCCCGCCCCTACCGCTCAGCCTCGATCCACCGCGTGATAGTCGGCCTGTGGACAGAGGAATAGGAAGAGGTGCCTGCTGACCTGCGATGATGGGAGTTCCTACGCTTCC
>NZ_JBFBBE010000262.1:0-3320 GCF_040682555.1 Streptomyces sp. NPDC051172 | reverse complement strand
AAGATCTTGGTCGATCCGCTGAACAGCAGAGGCTCCACCTATATGCCCGGCCCCAGTTGACACCGACTGCGAATCCTTAACTTCGCGGCATTGGGCAATCACCTGCGCAACGTCCACCCGGTTTCTGTTATTGCCTTGCCGTCCCCCCCGTCTCCTGTACATGCACGCGACACGACAGATCAGTCGGCGCACCATGCTCAAGGCCACGGGCGCCGCAGCCGTCGGTCTCGCCGGCGTCGCCACCCCCTCGGTGGCCGCGGGCGGACCCTTCGCGCACCCCGGCCTCCTCCACACCGGGCGCCGACCTCGCCCGCATGGCCGCCAAGATGAAGGCCGGCGCCGCGCCCTGCACCGCCGGGTACGCGAAGCTGACTGCCAACTCGCATGCGCAGAGCGGCTGCACGGCCCGTCCACTGGCCCTCGTGTGCCGGGGCGTGGGACTGCGCCCCCGCAGCACGTGGCCGCAGAACTACGAAACGACCCGGCAGCCGGTAAGAAATTTTGTGTTCACACGGCTGGACATAAGCAACGTCCATGTCCGTTAATCCATCCCATGTGTCAGCGAAGATTCACGTTCCATATTTCGAACTACGTTTGAAAAGTCGAACCACGTGAGGAAGGTGTCGTCGGCCTGTCGGCCGTAGGGCGCCGCGTCGGCAGCAGACAGGCCCGCGACGCGCCACGCCCGACCGTCGGACGTGTGAGCCGGCACATCACAAGTCCAAGCAGTCGCCCTGCCGTATCGAAAGGCTCAAGATGTCTCCCTCCGTCAGCAGACGTCGCCTCCTGCAACTGACCGGGGCCACCGTGGCCGCCTCTGCCACCGGATCCTTCCTCGGCGCGTCTCCCGCCCAAGCGGCCATCGCCCCCGCGAGGACCGACATCGGGGTCCTGACGCACCCCTTCGAACTCGGCCAGGTCCGGCTCACCGCAAGCCGGTGGCTGGACAACCAGAACCGCACCCAGAACTACCTGCGGTTCATCGATGTCGACCGGTTGCTGTACAACTTCCGCGCCAACCACCGGCTGTCCACCAACGGTGCGACCGCCAACGGCGGCTGGGACGCGCCGAACTTCGGCTTCCGCACCCACATCCAGGGACACTTCCTCACGGCATGGGCACAGTCGTACGCCGTGACCGGGGACACCACCTGCCGGGACAAGGCCACCTACATGGTCGCGGAACTGGCCAAGTGCCAGGCCAACAACAGCGCTGCCGGCTTCAACCCCGGGTACCTCTCCGGCTACCCCGAGTCCAACTTCACTGCTCTCGAGCAGGGAACCAGTGGCGAGGTGCTGTACTACACGATCCACAAGACCCTCGCCGGCCTGCTGGACGTATGGCGCCACATCGGCAGCACACAGGCCCGGGACGTGCTCCTCGCCCTGGCCGGATGGGTCGACTGGCGCACCGGCCGGCTGACCACCCAGCAGATGCAGACCATGCTGCGCGTCGAGTTCGGCGGCATGAACACCGTGCTGACCGATCTCTACCAGCAGACAGGCGACGCGCGGTGGCTCACCGTCGCCCAACGCTTCGACCACGCCGCGGTGTTCGACCCGCTGGCGGCCAACCAGGACCAGCTCAACGGAATTCACGCCAACACCCAGGTACCCAAGTGGATCGGGGCCGCCCGGGAGTACAAGGCCACCGGCACCACCCGCTACCGCGACATCGCCACCAACGCCTGGAACATCACCGTCAACGCGCACACCTACGCCATCGGCGGCAACAGCCAGGCGGAGCACTTCCGCGCCCCGAACGCCATCGCCGGCTACCTGACCAACGACACGTGCGAAAGCTGCAACACCATCAACATGCTCACCCTCACCCGGGAGCTGTTCACGCTCGACCCGAACCGGGTCGCACTGTTCGACTACTACGAGCGGGCGTGGCTGAACCAGATCATCGGCCAGCAGAACCCGGCCGACGACCACGGCCACGTCACCTACTTCACCCCGCTCAAGCCGGGAGGCCGGCGCGGTGTGGGCCCGGCGCTGGGCGGCGGCACCTGGAGCACCGACTACGGCACCTTCTGGTGCTGCCAGGGCACCGGCCTGGAGATGCACACCAGGCTGATGGACTCCATTTACTTCCACAACGACACCACGCTGACCGTGAACATGTTCGTGCCCTCGGTGCTCAACTGGACGGAGCGCGGCATCACCGTCACCCAGACCACGACATACCCCACCAGCGACACCACGACCGTGCAGGTCACCGGCAACGTCAGCGGAACGTGGGCGATGCGCATCCGTATACCGAGCTGGACCACCGGGGCCACCGTCAGCGTCAACGGCGTCGCGCAAACCATCACCACCACGCCCGGCAGTTACGCCACCCTGAACCGCTCGTGGACCTCCGGCGACACCGTCACCGTCCGCCTGCCCATGCGGCTCGGCATCCGACCGGCCAACGACAACGCGAACGTCGCCGCGATCACCTACGGCCCGGTGGTCCTGGCCGGCAACTACGGCGACACCGCGCTCAGCTCCCTCCCTGCGCTGACCACGTCCTCGGTCAAACGGACCAGCAGCAGTTCGCTCGCCTTCACCGCCACCGCGGGCGGCTCCACCGTCAACCTGGGTCCGTTCCACGACGCGCACGGCTTCAACTACACCGTCTACTGGAACACCACCGGCAATACCGTCCGTCTCGCCAACGCGAGCAGCGGTCTCCTGCTGGGCATCCAGAACATGTCCACGTCCAATGGCGGCCGCGCTCTGCAATGGACGGACAGCGGCACCGCCGACCACAACTGGGAAATGATCACCGACGGAAACGCGGTCCGCTTCCGCAACGCCAACAGCGGCAAGGTGCTCGGCGTCCTGAACATGGACACGGCAGACGGCGCGACCGTCCTGCAGTGGTCGGACAACGGCACCGCCGACCACAAATGGACCCTGCTCGACCAGGGAGACGGGACCTACAAGATCCGTAACGTGAACAGCGGCAAGCTGCTCGCCATCGCGGGCAACTCCACCGCCGTCGGCGCGTTCGCGGTCCAGGACGCGGACGACGGCACCGCCGACAACCGCTGGCGCATCGTGCTGAACTAGCGTCCGTCGCGTAAGGATGGCTCGGTCGTTCTCCCCCATTTATTCTCAGCCCCTTCGACCATCGTTCGTCGTACCAGACAACGCTTGTGGCGGTGCCTCGCGGACCTGCCACAAGCGGCTTCCATTCGAGGCATATCATGATTTAGGTGTTTTTAGGCCTTTTGGCCCAAGGCCGGGAAGTTAAGGCTGGCTGGGGCGCTGTCCAGGCGCGGGTGGGCGTGCTGGCCCTGCGGTGAATGACGAACGGGACCGCTGGTAGA
>NZ_JBFBBE010000261.1:0-3348 GCF_040682555.1 Streptomyces sp. NPDC051172 | reverse complement strand
GAGGTACGACAAGCTCGCCGTCCGCTACGAAGCGACCGTGCTGGTCGCAGTCCTCAACGAGTGGCTGTGACCAGCACTTTCACAACAGGCCCTAGTGGGTGAAGAACGCCTCGCCGTACTTGAGGCCGAATGCGCACGGCTGATCCCGCTCGGCGCAGTACACGTGCAAACGCTGTACGACGGCAACGATTCGTGCATCCCGATGCTGGACATCGAGGGCAACGAGTTCTGTATCGACTGAGCACATCGGGCGGCAGTCATCCCGTGAGGGCGAGGTTGTGCATCCGGGCGATGCCGAGCATGGCGATGTGAACGCCGTCGTCTTTCAGACGGCAGTCGCGAAGGATATTCCACACCTTCATCCGCGCGAAGACGTACTCGACGCGGGCCCGGACCTGACGGTGGGAGCTGTTGTTCTCCTCCTTTCAAGCAGGCAGTTCGGTCTGACCGCGTTCACGGCGGTGCGGGATGAGCAGGCCGGTGCTCCGGTAGCCGCCGTCCGTGATGACCGTCGCCCTGCCGACGGCGGCCTTCGCACCGGAAATTCTCCATGCCTTGCCATCATTGCGGTTGTCCGCGACCGGTCGGCCGACGGCCACGACGAGTCAGATGTCGGCGTCGATGACGACCTCGTGATGGGTCGAGTACCGGCAGTTCTTCGACTGCTCGGCAACCGCATGATCGCGAGTGGGGACCAAGGTGCCATCTACGATCAGCACGGCGTCCCCACGCAACCGCTGACGGGACTGAAGCGCGAGCGATGGTCCGAGGTTGCCGATGATGCGGCTCGCGGCCGACTTCGACACTCCGAAGAGCGCCTCACCGAAAGCACCGACCTGCTCACCAGCAACCGGCACACCCCGCGCACCGCGGTCACCGATACCCTCCCCGCGCTGCATCCGCTCGAACTCGCCTGGATCAGGCACCAGGACGACCACCCGAATGGCTGCGCACCGCCGCGCACGCCTCGCCGAAACCCATCTACGCCTCGGCCAGGCCTATCAGGCTGTACCCGCGTTTTCGTGTCGACGGCGGTGGCAGTGGTTCGTACCCGCTGTGTCGACGAAGGGAGACGGTGAGTGCCCGTCAATCGCAAGTTGAGCAAACCAGATGCCGTGTTGCCCAACACACCGCGCAGGTTGCGTCACGCCACGGACCGCGCTTCCTCGCCAATCGCGCGATCGGTGGTCGCCGCGCAACTGCGTCTGCGTACCGAGGCTGGGACTCGGCTCCTGCCGTACAGGCCCGTGGGAGGGAGGTATCTCCCTAGCCTGCGGCCTTGATTCATCACACGCCTCGTTCGCGTGGATCGCCGAGGAACGCGTAGTCAGCCCGCAACAAGTCTGCCTGGCCTGGGCGTTGGCCAGATCCCCGGTAGTCGTTCCGATCCTGGGTCGACCCGGCCGACGGCCATCCAGAACTCGGCGGCAGCAGCCGATCTGAAGCCTACGAAACGGAGTTCGCCGAACTCGACTCTGTCTGAGCCATGTCCGTGCATACGATGTCGCAGAGCCCTTTGGCCGGATCTCAAACACCTCAGATGCCATGACACAAGGGAGTTCACGATGTCGTACCCGGAGCCGCGCTACCTCGGTGACAAGGGTGAGGTCAACGCCGTGTTCAGGCCGGCCGATACAAAAGCCGAGATCGAATCCCCCTCCGGGAACCGCACCCATTACCTTGCCACGCACGCATCGACCGGAGGCGAGTTCGGGCTCTACAGGGTGGACATGGGGCCGAAAGCTCCTGGCCCGAGCACCCACTTCCACCGCTCGATCTCGGAGTCCTTCTACGTTCTCTCCGGCCAGGTGCAACTGTTCAACGGCGAGGGCTGGATCACCGGGCACCAAGGGGACTTCCTCTATGTGCCGGTCGGCGGGCTCCACGCCTTCAAGAACGATTCGGACGACCCTGCGTCGATGCTGTTGATCTTTTCCCCGGGTGCACCGCGCGAGGAATACTTCGAACACGTCGCGGAGATGGCACAGCGCGGCGGCGAGGAGTTCGCGGAGTTCCTCGTCCGCCACGACAGCTTCTTCGTCGAACCCTGAACCGGCAACGCATGACTCCACAGGAGCCATACCAGCCGACTGGTGCCGTTCGGCAGGTAGTCACGTAGGACAGCCCCTGATCAGGGTCATCCTGTGGCAGACCTGCCGGATCGCGCGCGAGTCGTCCGAGCTGTACGGCACCGTCGCCGCGGGGATCGTCGCCTGGTTCTCCTTCCAGTCCTTCGAGAACATCGGCACGGCGCTCGGCATCATGCCGGTGGCAGGCATCCCGCTGCCGTTGGGCGAGGGACCAGCCCGTGGCCGCCTGGTCGACCGCGATCCGGTAGCTGCGGACGACAGCGTCCCGCACGCCGGTCACACGGCCTGCTCCGCACCTGTCCGGGCCCGGAAACTTCACCAACTCGCCCTCGGACACCGCGTTTTCTACCTCGACACCCTCGACCTGGTGGAACCACCGATCCTGGAGGAGCACATCACTCACGGCCGTTAATGATCGCGGCTTCGGTGACCCTCCGTGGCCCTGGCAATGAAGGTGATCCAGAACCACTTTTCAGAGGCCACCGACACGAGGGCGTCGGGACGTCATTCTTGTCACCGTCGTCAATCTGAGGTCAGGTGTTGTCACATACGGGACACAGGCGAGTTTTCGTCTCACTGTGTGTCGCGGTCGGGGGCTCAGGTGTGTCCCGCAGGTATGCGGACGCCTCGCGGAGCTGGATACCAGCCGGTTGTCCGGTGAGCCACCTGCCGACCGCGCCGGTGCGGATGGACACGTCGGAGGAGTGGAGGGCACAGCCCATGGCGGCGAGCAACCGCTCGCTTGTGAAGTTGCCGCAGCACGGCACGCACATGTCGCGGGGCCTGATGGGGCGGCTTACCGGACACGGACCGCATCGCTGGGCGAACCGGAGCTCGACAAGGTGGCCGCTGGCCTAGGGCAGTTTCTGGTGCTCCTGGAGCGCTCCCTGGCACAGTTCATCGCCGACGGCCCCCGGGAAATCTGCAACCGCAAGTCCGCGGGATGCGGGCAAGTTGGTCGGGCGGACACCGTCGGCCCGTTGAGCTCGTGACACGATCATGATTGGGTTACGAGCCATTACGCCCATCTGGAAGAAACGCGATCGAGGAGTTCGCCTCCGACAGTGCCGAGTAGGCCTTCTTCCGGCTCAGGTTCTTCATCGGCAGATCTTTTGACCTCGCCGTGCCTGCTTTCAGCTTCAGCGGTAGGTTTGGGTCGAGCACTTGACCCAAGGCCGGGAAGTTAAGGCTGGCTGGGGCGCTGTCCAGGCGCGGGTGGGCGTGCTGGCCCTGCGGTGAATGACGAACGGGACCGCTG
>NZ_JBFBBE010000260.1:0-3540 GCF_040682555.1 Streptomyces sp. NPDC051172 | reverse complement strand
GTGCTGGAAGCGTAGGAACTCCCATCATCGCAGGTCAGCAGGCACCTCTTCCTATTCCTCTGTCCACAGGCCGACTATCACGCGGTGGATCGAGGGTCAGCGCTGACGCGTGTCGCTCCTCCTCATGCGCCCAGGTCACGAAAAACCGGAAGTACTCACGGTTGGCGCAAAATATCGCAACGTCCTGGTCGGCACCGGTCACAGGGAAAACGGTGAGCAGCCAGTTCAGGTACCCCGGAATGTGATCTTCGATGAAAGTGACAAAACGGACCGCCGACCTGTCCAGTGCGGTGAGTCGATCGGCATCCAACCCGGTCCAGTTGAGGCTTTCTATCTGCCAAGAGTGCTCTGCACCTCGCTGCACTGCGGATCCCACGGCCTCGCGGATCACGGCCAGCGTCAGCGGCTTCTGTGGGGCCAGTGCCCTCTCCATGGTTGCGCTCACCCTTCTGTGTCGGTTGAGGCAAAGGCAGCGGTCCGATCGACTCGGCGTCACCGAGCTTGGGAGAGTTCTTTCATCTCCTCCTCCGGACCGGTTTATCCCGGCGATTTCACAAACCACCGTTAACTGCTCGAATGGCGGATGCCGGTGGGTAGACCAAGGATCTTGACGGTAGCTGTTCAGCTGGTGTGAGCGATATGGCGCCCCTGGCGCTGGCCGGGTTGATGCTGATGATGTTGAGTTGTGTCTCTGCCTCGGCCGTCTGACTCCGTTTCACAGGTGGCGGAGTTTTCCAGGAAGGTAGGGGAATTGGGGAAGGTGGCGGTTGGTCCACGAGGTGTTCGCATGTCGCGGGCATGTGTGGCGGAGAGAGAGGGCGCCGGAGGCGGGTGCGCCTTCGGCGGTCAAACACGGCAGCACCCTACAGTCGTACCGCAAGGACAAGCACAGATCCCCGAATGGGGACCTGTCGGATGTCTGGCCCGCCGCTCTACATTTCGTGGTGCGTGAACCGGGCCGCCCGGCAGCCAGTGGGCGCGCCAAGACGGTGTCCCACTCGGCGAGGCGGACGACGTTGTAGCGGGTCCGCCAGTATTGAGGCGATCACGCGCAGATCGCACAAGAGCCTGAGCAGTTGAGCCAACCGCGATGAAGGCCGGGAGATTTACGTTGAGTTCTCTTCCTGCGCACCACCTGACGACTGCTGAAGCGGTGGCCGAGAAAGCTGCTCAGACGGTCGCGGCGGCCATACGAAAGGCTGTCCGCGGGCAAGGGCAATGCGTCATGGCTTCATCGTCTCCTGCGCCAACTCGGCCGCGATCGCCGCCGAGGCACCCTGCCACACGAGAAAGCCGACCAGCAAAGCGACGAAAGACCGGTAGAACGCGCTGAACTCTGCCGCCACGTTTGCCGCCGCGGACGCCGACTGCGCCGCGCGGGTTCCTAAGGGTTCTTGCTCACTCACTCGTGCCCCTCGTCGGGTCCGGCTGATCACTGTCCATACCGGTGGTCAGGCGCACCGTGCCGCCATACGATCCGCTCTCCTCGAGTGTGCTACCCCGGGGCAGCCCCTGGGTCAGGGCGTGCAGATACTGCCAGCGCACGCGGTTCAACCTCACGCGCCACCGCAGCCGGAGATAGAGGCTGAGGACAGCCAGTGCCTGCGTAGTCAGGCCAACGGTAACCGCCGCCCCAACGCCGGTGAATGTGCTCACTGCTGTCCCCTCACCCTTTCTCGGCCTCCTCAACCAAGGCCTCACGCAAGGAAAGTGGCGCCGATCAGCTTCTGCGTGAACTCCCACCCAAACATATTTCAGAGGGTGTTTGATCTAGGTGGATTGCCCTTTAGGTCCTAGTAAGTTCCTCGCCAGGTGGGTGTCGTCTCGTCCGTTATGCGCTTGGTGAGGTTGTCGATCGAGGCGACGCGGATCATGGCCTCGGAGCTGGCGGGCAGGGTCTCGTAGTCTCGGGCGAGGCGCCGGTGCATCATGATCCAACCAATGCTTCGTTCGACAACCTCGCCAAGCGCATAACGGACGAGACCACACCAACCTGGCGAGGAACCTACTAGGGCATACAGGGCAATACGCCTAGATCAAATGCCCTCTCAGTGGCTGTTCTGTGAGCTTTCGCCGCGCTCAGTCCGGGGGTCAGGGGTGTTGCAAAGTCGGGTGATCTCGTAAGTGCGTGGGTCAGCGATGCCAGGAGGTCGAGCGGGCGGGTGAAGGGCTCGTAGGAGGCGTGGCGGAGGCCGGCGGTGATTGCGGTGTCCGGCGGTGCGGAGAGCGGTGCGGTGACGAAGGATGCGAGCGGCCTGGACGGCGTGGGGGAAGTCGAGGCTGAGGCGGGTGACGGTGAGGGCTCTGGTCACGCGGGTCTCCCGGCGGCCGTGGCCGATCCCGCGGTCGTAGCGGCGCGGTGACGTCCTTCCAGGGCAACGCCCGTAGTTTGCGGTGCAGTTCGGGTCGGTTGGCCTTGACCACCAGCAGGTAGTGAGCCCTTCTCGGTAACGGCTCGTCTCGGTTGGTGATCTTCGTTCAGGTGGTTCGGCCGTGTTTGAGTTGGAGCAGGACGAGGGCGGCGCGGGCGATGCGGGTGATCGCGGCGGGGTCGAGGCTGACTCGGCGCAGAGCCTTGAAGGTCACCTTGAGCAGGGCGTTGGCGCGTTCCGCGACGCCGTGGATGCCGCGGATGACGGCGTTGAACGTCCGTTGCTCTTCGGTGAGTTCGGCGCCCTTGGGCTTTTTGACCGGATGGCGGATGCCCGGCCCGGCGTTCTCGTAGCCGAGATCGGTGAGTGTGGGGATGCCCAGGGTGGCGGCGAGCCGGTTCAGCGCGTCGACCAGGCCGTGCGTGCGGGCGCAGGTGGTGTCGTGCTCGCGCCCGGGTCGGACTGGGGAGACCCAGATCGGCCAGCCGTCCGGGGCGGAGATGACCTGCACGTTCCCGCCGTGGTGCTTGTGTTTCCCGGACCGCCACAGATCCGCGCCGTTGGGGCCGGCGGCGGCCACGCGGTCGGTGCGGATCACGGTGCCGTCCAGGTTGAGGTGGGTGTACCCGGCCGCCGCCGCACGCTCCAGCGCGGTGGACAGGTCGGGTGCGTGGCCGGCGAGCACGGTCAGCCCCTTGTGCAGGTAGCGGTACGCGGTCGGGGCCGATATGCCGTTGTCCCGGGCAAGTTGGACCAGGCGCGTACCGTCGATGAACCAGCGCAGCACCAGCACCGCCTGCTTGAACGGGCCCAGCGCCCGGGTGCCCTTGCGGGTGCCGAGTCGCTCGCGGTGTTCGCCGAGCAGCTTCGCGAGGTGCTCGGCGGTGGCCCTGCTGACATCGAGCACGGCGGTGTAGGTGATACTCGTCAACACGTGAAGCCTCTTGCCGGGAACGTGATCTTCGCAGACCAGTTCCTACCAGGGGCTTCTCGCGTTTGTGTCGTCAGGTCACCCTCCACCGGGCGCGCTGACGGCACGTCACGTAGCACTACTCACGTTGCCGAGAAGACCTGGGTGTGTCAACTTAACGGCTGATCTTGGTTGTTGATGGTCAGTTGTTGCTCGGAGTCAGGCGGCCCTCGAAAGCGATCTGGAACGCGTTCAGGG
>NZ_JBFBBE010000259.1:0-3623 GCF_040682555.1 Streptomyces sp. NPDC051172 | reverse complement strand
GGCCCGCCGTTCCCAGTACCGCCGTTCCCTCACTGAAGCGCCCTGGGTTTCGTTCCGACCTACTTCCTCAAGGAGGATCGGAACATGCCCCAGAAGTACAGCCCCGAGTTCAAGGCCCGCGCCCTGAAGCTCATCGAAGAACGCGTCCGCACGGAACAGTGCTCGGGATGGGTCGCCTGCACCGCCGTCGGCGAGGCTCTCGGCGGGATCTCACCCCACACCCTGCGCAACTGGTGGAAGCAAGACCGCGTCGATCAGGGCGAGGCCCCAGGGCTGAGCGCGGCTGAGGCAGAAGAGATGCGCCGGCTGCGCAGGGAGAACCTCGAGCTGCGTCGAGCGAACGAGATCCTGCGCAAGGCATCGGCTTTTTTCGCAGCGGAACTCGACCGCCCCACGACGAGATGATCGCGTTCATCGACGCAAACCGAGTTGAGTCCCGCATAGTGGATGCTCCTATTGCTGTCAAGCGGCCAGTGGCGGGCTGATCTGCTCCAGGATGGCGGTCGCTCGGGCCTCGAGTTCAGGGTCGGCGCGAGTTCCGATCTCGAGTCGTCGGAGCCGCTGGTAGGGGACGCCGAGAGTGGCGGCGAGAACGCTGATCGGGATGCCTTTCGCTTGTCGGCGTGCTCGGAGTTCGCGCCCGACGGGATTGTCGGTGGCGGGATTGAGCAGAGCGGCATAGATCTCGTTCGCGACGTGTCGTTTGAGGCAGCGCATGATGTCACGGTCGGTGAGTTGCTCCGAACGACGCCTCTCGAAGTAGGCCATCGTCCGAGGCTCGCGATGCCGCATGCGCAACAGCACAATCCGGTGCAGCGCGGCGTTCGCGTGCCGGTTCCCGCCGCGAGAGAGTCGATGCCGTGTGCGTTGTCCGGAGGAGGCGGGGATCGGGGCGACACCGGCGAGAGCGGCGAAGCTGGCGCGGGTTCCGAGCCGCTCGGGGTTGTCGCCGGCGGCGACCAGGAGCGTCGCTGCGGTGACAGGACCGACTCCGCTCAGGGACAGCAGCGTGGGGTTGACCTGCCGGACGAGCATCTCCAACTGTTGTTCTATCAGGTCGATCTCGGCTTGCATCGTGAGGTGTCGGACCGCGAACCGTCGCAGTGTCTGCCGGGCGACGACCGCGGGATCGGGGGACGTGATTGTTCCGGGCCGAGTCTTGGCGAGCGTGTTCACCAGACGCTGCCCGCTGAGAGCGCGGAACGCCTGTCGCACGAGCTCGGGTGCGGTGATCAGCAGCGCGTGGATCTGGTTCATCACTTGCGCTCTGGCCTTGGCCGCCGAGCGCCGCTCTGCGAGGAGGATCCGCATCGACTCGACCGCGCCATCACCAGACTTTGGGATCGCGGTGTCCGTTCCTGCGAGGACAGCGACCGCTGCCTGGTGGGCGTCGAGGGGGTCGGACTTGCCGCGACGACGGCGGGCTTGCCGGTCCTGTCGCGCGACTTCGATGACGGTCAGCCCCGCCGTGGTCAGCGCGCGTGCGAGGCCAGCCCCGTACGACCCCGTTCCCTCCACCCCGATACGGACGACATCACCGTGCGCGTGGAGGAACGCGACGATCTGCGCGTAACCGCGACCGTCGGCACGGAACTCTCGGTCCGCGACAGGTCGGCCCACGAGATCGAGGATCGCGACGTGATGCGTTTTCTTGTGCGTGTCGACCCCGGCGACCAACTCGGAGCCTGGTGGCAACGGGTTGGTCAGCGGCGGGTCGAGTGTCATGCTCGTCATTGACGGGATTCCCTTCCAATGGTGATGAACGTCACCGCGGGTCGGGTGAGTGCAGACAGCACAAAGGTGAGACGACTTTCCGGTCAGGCTCCTATCAAGTCATGTGCCCGCCCGGCCCGCAGCGACCCCGGCGTCGACGGACAGATCCACAAAAAGACAGCCGCGAACGGCGTCCGTGTAATTTCGGGTCACGCCGGCGCCGGAGCCGAATCCATCATCTCTGTGTAGCGCCCGGTGGTCGGGCACGTCGTCTCAGACGTGGACGCGGCCACCGTGTGATCCTTCGAGTGAACCTCTCACAGCACCCTCGAATGGAGTCATCACGATGACCGCTCCTCATATTCTCGACCCTGCCGGCCTGCTCGGAGAAGCCCTGTCCGAGGCCTCCCCGGACATGATGCGCCACTTGCTGCAGACCATGATCAACACCCTGCTCTCCGCCGATGCAGACGCGGTGGTCGGTGCCGAATGGGGCAAGCCCACCCCGACACGGTCCGCCCAGCGCAACGGGTACCGGCACCGGGACCTGGACACCCGGGTCGGCACGGTCGATGTAGCCATCCCGAAGCTGCGCTCTGGGACGTACTTCCCGGAGTGGCTGCTGGAACGCCGAAAGAGAGCGGAGTCGGCGCTGATCACCGTGGTGGCGGACTGCTACTTGGCCGGGGTGAGTACCCGGCGGATGGACAAGCTGGTCAAGACCCTGGGGATCAATGCCCTCTCCAAGTCCCAGGTCTCCAGGATGGCCGCGGACCTGGATGAACACGTGGAGTCCTTCCGCCACCGGCCCCTGGATGAGGCCGGTCCGTTCACGTTCGTGGCCGCGGACGCGCTGACGATGAAGGTCCGCGAGGGCGGGCGGGTGGTCAACGCGGTGGTGCTGCTGGCTACCGGGGTCAACGGTGACGGCCACCGCGAGGTCCTGGGGATGCGCGTGGCGACCAGTGAGACCGGTGCGGCGTGGAACGAGTTCTTCGCGGACCTCGTGGCCCGGGGCCTGGCCGGGGTCCGCCTGGTCACCAGTGACGCCCATGCCGGGCTCAAGGACGCCATCGCCGCCAACCTGCCCGGCGCCACCTGGCAGCGGTGCCGGACCCACTACGCGGCGAACCTGATGGGCATCACCCCGAAGTCCATGTGGCCGGCGGTGAAGGCCATGCTCCACTCGGTCTACGACCAGCCCGACGCCACGGCGGTGAACGCGCAGTTCGATCGGCTGCTGGACTACGTAAGCGAGAAGCTCCCGGCGGTGGCCGAGCACCTCGGTGATGCCCGGGCGGACATCCTGGCCTTCACGACGTTCCCGAAGGACGTCTGGACGCAGATCTGGTCGAACAACCCGGCCGAGCGGCTCAACCGGGAGATCCGCCGCCGCACCGACGCGGTGGGCATCTTCCCCAACCGGGCAGCCATCGTCAGGCTGGTCGGGGCGGTGCTGGCCGAGCAGACCGACGAATGGGCCGAAGGGCGCCGCTACCTCGGCCTCGAGGTCCTCGCCCGCTGCCGCCTCACCCCCGTCGAGGACACCGGAAGCGAGGTGGGCACCGACACCGACACTGCCCTCGAGCTCAGCGCCTGACAACCCCAACGAAGGATCCAACCGCTACACCACCACAAGGGGCTTGACCCGAAGAGCACCGATCTGAGCATCGTCACCCGCGCTGAGCTGACCGCGATCCAGGACTCGCTCAACGGTCGACCACGCAAGACACTCGGCTATCTGACACCATCGGAGAAGTTCACGGAACTCATTGCGACCACCGGTTGAATCCGCCCACTCGTTCCGGGAAGCAGGAGTACCGGGCCACGGTGGCGCAGTGGAAGGCCCAGGAAGCTGCCAGGCGGCCCAAGCCGGCGAAGCTGGCCACGAACCAGCGACTGCACGACTA
>NZ_JBFBBE010000258.1:0-3681 GCF_040682555.1 Streptomyces sp. NPDC051172 | reverse complement strand
GTGTGGGCGTGTGTTTTTAGTGATTTGTGTTTTGGTGTTAGGGGTGTGGGACGGGGGCGGCCAAGCGGGGGGGCCCGCGGCTCGGCCGCACGGCAGACAGGAGGGGGACCATGCAGGATCGGACACCGCCGGCACAGCCGGCGCCGCGCGTCTCGGCGCGCCGCGTCGCCGGGCTCTTCCGCCCGTACACCGGGCGGCTCACCGTGGTCCTGCTGATCGTCACCGCGTCTTCGGTGCTGGCGCTGGCACCACCGCTGATGCTCCGCGAGCTGCTGGACGTGGCCCTGCCGCAGGGGCGGACGGGGCTCCTGACGGCTCTGGCGGGCGGGATGCTCGTCCTCGCCGCCCTCGGTTCCGCGGCAGGCGTCGTCCAGTCCTATCTGACGCTGACCGTCGGCCAGCGCTTGATGAACGACCTGCGCGGGGCCGTCTACACCCACCTGCAGCGCATGTCCCTGGCCTTCTACACCCGCACCCGCACCGGTGAGATCCAGTCCCGCATCGCCAACGACGTGGGTGGCATGAGCCAGACCGTGACCACCGTGGCCGTAAGCACCGTCGGCTCGGTCACCACTCTGGTCTCGGCGCTCGTGGCGATGGTCGTCCTGGACTGGCGCCTGAGCTGTGCGTCGCTGGCCATGCTGCCCGTCTTCGTCTGGATCAGCCGATCGGTCGGCGCGGAACGGCGGGCGATCACCCGCCGCCGCCAGGGACAGCTCGCCACGCTCTCCTCGCTGGTCCAGGAGTCGCTCTCGGTCGACGGCTTCCTGCTCGGCCGGGTGCTGGGCCGCCGGGCAGCACTCACCGAGGAGTTCTCGCTCGAGTCGGAGCGCCTCACCGAACTCACCATCCGCTCCAGCATGGCAGGGCGGTGGCGGCAGTCGGTGATCCAACTGATCATGTTCGCCATGCCGATCACCATCTACTGGCTGGCCGGTCTCACCGCGTCACACGGGGTGCCCGCGCTCTCCGTCGGCACACTGGTGGCTTTCACCTCCCTGCAGCAGTCGCTCTTCGCGCCCTCGGTACAGCTGCTGCAGACCGGAGTCGCCGTGCAGAGCTCGCTCTCCCTCTTCGAGCGCGTCTTCGAGTACCTGGACCTGCCGGTGGACATCCCGGAGCCCGTGCGGCCGGCGCCCCTGCCCCGTCCGCTCGGTCACGTCCGCCTGGAAGGCGTCCGCTTCGCCTACGGGGAGCGCACGGTGCTGCGCGACATCGATCTGGACCTCCCGCCCGGCACCCACCTGGGAGTTGTGGGCGCCACAGGTGCTGGAAAGACCACCCTCGGCTACCTGGTGCCGCGCCTGTACGACCCGGTCGCCGGCCGGGTCAGCATCGACGGCATCGATGTCCGCGAACTGAGCCTGACCACCCTCACCGCCACAGTCGGCGTGGTCACCCAGCACACCTTCCTCTACCACGCGAGCATCGCGGACAACCTGCGCGCCGCCCGCCCCGGCGCCACCGACGGGGAACTGGCCGCCGCGGCTCGCGCGGCGCAGCTCCACGACCTGGTGGAGAGCCTGCCGGAGGGATACGACACCGTCGTGGGCGAGCAGGGGTACCGGTTCTCCGGCGGCGAGAAGCAGCGGCTGGCCATCGCCCGCGTGCTGCTGCGCGACCCCCGGGTGCTGGTACTCGACGAGGCCACCAGCGCGCTGGACACCCGTACCGAGCGGGCGGTCCAGGAGGCGCTGGACCGCCTGGCCGCCGGACGCACGACCATCACCATCGCGCACCGACTCTCGACCGTGCGCCACGCCGACCACATCGTCGTCCTCGACCAGGGCCGCATCGTCGAACGCGGCACCCACCCCGAACTCCTCGCCCTCGGCGGACGTTACGCCGCACTGGCCCAGTCCGCACGCGACGAAGACGCCGCCTCGGACACCTTGGTGTAGGACGCAACGAGCTTCCCGCAGTCCGGAGCCTCGCCCGGCGGCGGGCCGCCCGTGAACGCGGTGCGACAGCTCGCCGCCGCCCTCGACCACTGCCGCCCCCCGTCGAGGTGCCGCCAGCTCCGCGATCCGGACCATCACCGTAGTCACGAAGATCTCTCGGCGGGTACGGGGCCGAAGGGGAAGAGCCCCATCGACGGCCTCGGGCCACACCGTCACCGTTGGACAGCAGCATGCCGCGATCCGCGATATTGACGTGTCCTTGACCGATTCCGTCAACTTCCTTCACATTGGGCCGCGTTAGGCTCGCGAGGCGCCCTGTGTCTCCTCGATGCCGGGACGGAGTACTCGCGCCAGCACAGCCCAAGTCCGGCCAAAATCGGGAAGTTGGGGGAATCGCCATGCGCAACCGTACGAGAGCATCTGTCGTCGCCGCAGCCGCCGCATTCCTGCTCACAGCTGCCGTAGGCAACGCGGCAGCGGGCGGTGGTCAGCCGGTGAGCCTGGTGTCGCCCGGTGACCCGTATGCCGCCTGCGACATCAGCGGCGACGGGTCGGGCACCAACTACGCCTCGGCGGAGGACGAGCCGTACGTGGCCGTCAGCCCGCGGGACGCGCGGGACGCGGTCGGGATCTTCCAGCAGGACCGCTGGTCCAACGGCGGCGCCCGCGGGCTGACCGCCACCTCTACCCAGGACGGGCGGCACTTCACCGAGACGCCGCTGCCGTTCACGCACTGTGCTCCCGGCGGGCTGGACTACCAGCGGGCCTCGGACGGTTGGGTGAGCACCGGCCCGGACGGCACGGTCTACGGCAGCGGGCTGGTCTTCGACGCCACGGACGCGCGCAACGGTGTGGCCGCCTCGACGTCGTACGACGGCGGGCGCACCTGGACGCACACCTCCCCGCTGATCGACGACACGCAGGCCCAGTTCACCGACGACAAGAACTCCGTCACCGCCGACCCAGTCCGTCCGGGCGTGGCCTACCAGGTCTGGGACCGCATCGACGAGGACGACTCCGCGCAGGTCTACGACGGGCCCGCGTACATCTCCGTCACCCGCGACGGCGGGCGGCACTGGTCGAAGGCCCGCCCGTTCGTGGACACCTCCGTCGTCCGGCACTCGCAGACCATCGGCAACGTCATCGTCGTCGACCCGCGCACCGACACCCTCTACGACGTCTTCGACTGGCAGACGTACGACATCGACTACACCACCGGCACCTTCACCCCGACCGACCTGCACTTCGCCGTCGTCAAGTCGACCGACCAGGGCCGCACCTGGAGCAAGCCGGTCACCCTCGCCAAGGACACGGCCGTCGCCGAGGTCGACCCCAACGCCCCCGGCGACACGAGCAAGGCGCTGCGAGCGGGCGGCGATCTGCCCAACGTCGCGATCGACCCGCACACCGGCGAGCTGTATGTCGCCTACGAGGGCTCGGACTTCAGCGGCGGGGCCTACAACTCCGTCGAGCTGACGCATTCCACCGACGGCGGTCGGACCTGGTCCGGGCCCAAGCGGGTCAACCAGGTTGCCTCCGCGCCGGCGTTCACGCCCTCCATCACCGTCGACGGGCACGGCACGGTCGCGATCAGCTACTACGACCTGCGCTATCTCACCGCCGGGAACACGACCACCCTGCCCACCGCCGCCTGGCTGCCCACCTTCCCGTGCGGCGGCGAGGACCACCCGAGTGAGCACCGCATCTCCCGGGTCTTCGACTGGCTGCAGGCTCCCTACGCCGGGTGGGGCCACTTCCTCGGCGACTACGAGGGCCTTGC
>NZ_JBFBBE010000257.1:0-3697 GCF_040682555.1 Streptomyces sp. NPDC051172 | reverse complement strand
CGCGACCGGCAAGACGGGCCGCGACAGTGGTGGCGATCATCAGGCCGACGGCGTTGATCGCGAACGCGATCCCATAGGCGACCGCGCTCAGGCCGATCATGTCCTGGTAGACGAACGGTGAGGCGGAGATGTAGGCCATCATGATCGCCATCCCGAACGCATACGCGGCCGTGTTCCCCAGATAGGCCCGCGAGATCAGGCCCCGCCAGCCACCGCGCCGCGCCGTGCCCGCACGGGCTCTGCGGATCTCGCGGGGCAGCGATTCCCGCACGAACACGAGCACGCATGCCAGGGCGATCACGCCCAGGCCGGTGACGATCCCGAGCAGGCCCCGCCATCCGACCGGGCCGACCAGGGCACCGCCGGCGACCGGGGCGATGATCGGGGCGATCCCGCCGATGAGCATCATGATGCTCAACGCCCGTGCCGCCTCCGTGCCGCGAGCACGGTCAAGGATGATCGCCCGGCCGATCACCATCCCCGCCGCCCCGCCCAGGCCCTGGACCAGCCGGGCGGCCACGAGCAGCTCGATACTGCCTGCGAGCGTGGCGGTCACGCTCGCGGCGACGAACAGCACCGCCCCGAACACCAGCGGCACCACCCGGCCGGCGCGATCCGACCACGGCCCGAACACCAGCTGCCCGGCCCCAGCGCCGATCAGGAACGCCGTCAGCGATAGCTGCACCCCGGTCGCCGTGGTCGACAGCTCCGTCGTCATCACCGGGAACGCCGGCAGGTACAGGTCGATCCCGAACGAGGCGAGCCCCATCAGCAGCGCCAGCGTCGACAACAGCCCCGCACCGATCGCCTTGCCCGTCGCCTGGACGGGCGTGCCCGCTGCCTGTCGCCCTGTTCCCGTGTCGGTCATCCCCGCCCGGCTCCTTCTAAAACTATAGTTATGAAAACAACGCTATGTTAGCATAAGCATATGCGACAAGACGAGAAGCCGGTGAGCGGGCCGGCACCAACCGGTGCGGACCCGTTGGTGCGGCTCGCGGACGCGGTGCTGCATGTGGAGCGGAAGCTGCGCGCCTACCCGTTGCAGGACCCCGCGGTCGCGCCGTTGTCACCGTTGGAGTGCCTGGTGCTGCTGCACATCGACGCCAACCCCGGCGTGGCCCCCTCGGGGCTGGCCTCGGGCCTGTCGCTGACATCGAGCAACGCGAGCACGGCGCTGCGCGGACTCATCGCCAAAGGGCAGATCGAGCGCCGCCCCGACCCGGCGGACCGCCGCGCGGCACGCCTGCATCTGACCGAGGAAGCGGCACGGTCGGTGGGGATCGTGCGGGGCATGTACCGCGATCTGCTCGGCTCGCTCGACCTGCCTGCCGAAGATGTCCTGACCACTGTGCGCACTCTCCAGGCCATCGACACCGCCCTGAGCGACCCCGCACGGAGCTGAGTTATGGAGCAAGGCGCAGGCGACTACCGTTGGAGCCTCTGGCACTCTCATTTCGAGGTGAACCCGTGGTCGTATGACCAGTCTTCATCCGCACCGAGAAGCGGGCAGCGGAACGCTGCGGCTAACACAAGGCTTCACTGGCAGTGCTGAAAGGGGCGGCGCTCTTCCAGCCGTTCGCGGTGGATACGAGGCAGTCTCGGAAGCAGGTCGGCCTGCTCGTCTTCGACTGCGTGGCGTTCCTCGTCGTCCGCGATGGCTCGGTGGTTCTCACCGTCGGGGAGCGTCAACACCCGATCGCTTTTGGTCACGCCGTGCTGATTGCCCCGCGTACGGTCTTCACCTACGAGCCCGAGGGCACCGCCACCCTGACGACGCTCTTGGTCGACGTGGACTACATGCTCGATCAGCTCTACTGGCAGCATCCCGACGTGTTCGCGGATCGCTACGTCGTGAGACAGTACGCCGGGGCCTTGTTTCCGGATGCCGCTCATGTGCTCCATGTGAACGGTGAGGACGCCACTCGCCTGATCCTCGTGCTCGATGAGATGACGACCCTCTACGAAAGACGCGAGTACCCGGCCTCGTACTTCTGGCTGCAAGCACGCCTCTCGATGCTGTTGGGCACGCTCGCTCCGCACGTACGCGCGGCTCCGGATGCGTTGCCCGTTCCCGTCCATCAGCGACGGCGATCAGTCGAGAGCCCCGCACGATGGCGAGAGTTTCGGCCCGCCCGCAGAGAAGCCCTCGCGGTCGAAGCGCTGCTGCGCGGAAACATAGCGAAGCGGTGGAACCTGGCCCTGCTCTGTGAACACGTGCACCTATCGGATAAGCAATTGGTGCGCGTCTTCGAGGACGCCTACGGCAGCACCCCGCACAGATACCTCACGATGCTTCGCGTCGCAGAGCTGGCCCGGCTGCTGCGCGAGACCGAAGTGCCCGTGACCGTGGCGATAGGTCGCGTCGGCTGGAACAGCCGAGGCCACGCCGCGGAAATTTTCCAACGACACGTCGGCGTCACTCCCGCCCGCTACCGACGCTACGGGCCGCCCACGGCCGCCTCGGAATGGTGAATCACGGAGCCCCGGCAGTGCTGAAAAGTGCTAACGAAAGTGCTAAGCAACGTGTATGTCGGGGTACTACGGTGAAGTTATCCACAATCTAGACGCCGTAGATCGTTGATTTTATGCGGCAGAACGCCCCGCCGAGATTCGAGGCGCGAGGGGGTCGAGGTCAGTTCAACTCCCGCGTCGCCGTCGGGTTCATCACCGCGTCTTCGCCCACACCGTGCCCCGGTGCACCCCGAACTGACGAGCCACGGCGTTCACGCTGATGCCCTGTGCGCGGGCTGTTCGCATAGCGTCCACTTCCTCGTCGGTCAGGCGTGTTCGAGGTCGTTTCTTTGGTTCCGCCGACGCGCCAATCAACGGGTCGTCGGCCTCGCCGTCGGACTCTGCATCCGCGCAAACCCCTTGATTCCACGCGGAAACCAGCCTCTCGACCCGAGGTCGCCTGTTCCCACAACGCTCCATTGCTTCCACGAGGCCCCCTCTCGGTTCGCTGGGAGGGGGCCTCACATCATCCCCGGATATGCACGCCGGTGACCGCGTTGCCCGATGGCCGGTTCGAAGTCCGTCAGGTGCTCGAATCATCCGATGATGCGGAATAGTTCAGCTGCATGGTGGCCCACGATCCGCGCACGAGCAGGGCGGGGCTGTTGGAGTCGCTGGCCTGGATGCAGGTGCCGGCGCGTGAGCGGTCGGATGCACACGCTGGCGGCGGGCGCCTCGGGCATGTCGGCAGCCCTGGCCCAGGGCGTCGCAGTCCTCGGGCCCGTCAACGTCGTCGCGTTGCCGTTCATCGCCGCGCTCGGGGGCTACCTGACCGGGTCGAACAGTGCCGCCAACGCCATGCTCGCCGCACCCCAGGCGCAGATCGCTACCACTCTTGAACTCTCCCAGCTGCCGGCGATGGCCGTCCATAACGTCGCATCCTCGCTCCTGCTCATGGGGACCCCGGCGAAGGTCGAGCTCGCCGCCCAGCTCCGTCCCAACGCGAAGATCGGATGCCTAGCGGAACCGCGGGTTCTGCTCGTGGACCTGACCATGGTCGTCTGCCTGGCCGCACTGCTGGTCCTGGCTACGGTGCGCTGAACCGAGCAGACCCCGTCCAGCATCCACCCTTACGGAAAGCCCCTCTCGATGAATCGGATTGGTGGGCGCTGCCGACAGGAGGCCCCCGCAGGGCCCGGTGTCAAAGTGGGTATGGGTGGGCCACCACCACGACGTGTCGGCGAGG
>NZ_JBFBBE010000256.1:0-3717 GCF_040682555.1 Streptomyces sp. NPDC051172 | reverse complement strand
AGATCGTCGTACGACGGACGACGCTTCGACAGGCCCACGAACAGACCAACGATCCGATCAGCGGCAGGTCACACGACCTGCTGAGCAGTCACGATCAGGCGTGAGCGTTGACCTTTCTTGTAGCAGGCCAGAGCGGCGATGGAGAAGCGCCGCTGGGAGCGTCCCCGCACCCGGATGACGGGTGTGTGTCCGCGCCGGGACCAGGTGCGGGCGGTGGGCGGCGTCATCGAGAAACCGGCTTCGTCTTCGAAGCAGAGCCAGGCCCCGAGCGCCGCCACAGCGTTTCCACCTGGGGCCATGTCTGCTTCACCCACCCGGTGACCGCTTCCTCGTCGCGCTCGCTCGCGCGGCGGGCCGGGACCTGGTGACTGAAGCCGTGCCGGTGCAGCATCTGCGCGATGGCGCAGATCGTCATGCTTTTGTGGAACCGGCGCCCGATCAGCGTTTTGATCCGCGCCAGTGTCCAGGTCTGGTCCGGCCAGCCGTGCGCGACCGGCCCCTTGGCCAGCTCCTGCTCGAGCACCGCGAACAGTGCCTCACTCAGCTTGGGCCTGGACGCCTGCCCCTTCGACTCGAGGGCTGGAGTTCCGCCGTGCTCCCATGCCAGATGCCATCGCTGCACCGAGCGCACGCTGACACGTAACTGCTTGGCGATGGCGGCGTTGTCGTGTCCCAGGGCGAATAACTCGGCTGCCTGCATCCGGACGTGCTCGCGAAACGTCCGTCGCTCCGCGGTCAGCCCGCCCCCTTGCGGATACCTCATGTGACCGGCCTACTGCGACAACCACAGCCTGTCGACCCCCACGACATCACGCCAGCAAGGTCAGTAGCAGTTGGCCGGAGTTCAGAAGGACAGTGCGACGTGCAGTCCTGGCGCGAGATGGCCGTCCTCTCGTGTGGTGACTGGCACTCCGTCGGCGTCCGGTCGGACGGTTCTGCACTGGCTGCGGGGAACAACCGACGAGGGCAGTGTGACGTTGAAGGGTGGCGTGACCTAGCCGCCATTTCGGCCGGGTATCTCCATACCGTCGGCCTCAGAGCCAACGGGCGGGCAGTAGCGACCAGAGACCGGGAAACCGGGGCGTGCGCGGTCGATGAGTGGGAAGACGTCGTAGCGCTCAGCGCAGGCAGCTACCACACCGTCGGGGTCACAGCGTTCGGGCGGGTCCTCGCAGCGGGAGACAACAGCTACGGACAGTGCAAAGTCGACGACTGGCGCGACATTGTCGCCGTGGCGGCCGGTTCAACGCACACCCTCGGCCTGCGTGCCAACGGCACAGTCGTGACCGCAGGGAACAACGCCGACGGACAGTGCGAAGTCGATGCCTGGTCTGGAGTCCAGCTTCCATAGGCCCCGGGCCGCGCCAACGCAGAACTGACATACCGTCATGCGCGGACTCCGGAGACCTCATTCTGATTCCAGTCCTCAGCGCCCACCTTCACTTCCTGGACGGGGACGTGGAAGGCGTCCGGCGAGCCCTCGGCCGAGCCGAGGCAGCCGTCATTGAGATCCTGCGGTACCTCTACTTCCTCCGCATCGGCATCAGCGACGCGGAGGAAGTAGAGGAATAGCGGACGACTCTCCGCCGGCAAGCCGCCCGGCAGGTCATGCGGCACGGTGGACCGGGACACCGACCGGGGAAGCGCTACTTCGCTCGGTTACGCTCTCCGTCCGGACCATGGGGAATGTCTCCCGAGGGGATGGGGCGGGGAATGGCACGGTGGAAGGAACTGTCGGGGGGACTGGACCCGGTAGTGGTGGAGTTCATCGGCCAGTTGCGGAAACTGAAGGACGCCAGTGGGCTGAGTGTGCACAGGCTCGCCGCACGGACGGGCTACAGCGCGTCCTCGTGGGAGCGTTACCTGAGCGGCCGTCTGCTGCCGCCGGCCGCGGCGGTCGAGGCACTGGCAGCGGTCACGTGTACGGATACGGGCGCCGATACGGATACGGCCCGGCTGATGGCGCTCCATGCGGCAGCAGTGGATTCCTGGCATCGGGATCGGCCAACCGGCCATACAGACGCGAACGAGGACGAGGAAGGCGGCGAACCGCTGCCAAACCTCGTTCCGCGCCCGGTGACCCGTCGCAGGCTCTACCTCACCGCAGCCGGAGCTGCCGTGGCGGGCGCGCTCATCGCCGTGGCAGCCATGACGGAGGTCGACAGCGGGGCGTCGGCCGGTTCTCCCCGTACGGCTGCGGTGGCCCATCCGATCGCCTATGCCTGCACCTACGTGCGCAGACACGGCTCGTGGTACGCCGGGAACAGTGACACCAGCAGCGACGCACTCGAAGTCGACATGTCGGGTCCCGAAGTCGCCGAACTCCAGTGCCTGTTGCAGCGTGCCGGCATCTCCCCGGGAGGCGTGGACGGCAACTTCGGCCCGCTGACCGAGTCAGCGGTCATCAGCGCTCAGAAGAGGTACCACCTGGACGTCGACGGCCAGGTCGGCCCGCACACCTGGGCAGCGTTGCGCGGATGACAACGATCCCGCCCGAGTGCGAACGCCTGGCGGCCCGCCTCCGGACGCTCCGCGATCGCCGCCGGCTCACCCTGGTGACGCTGGCGGCGGAGTCGGCCTACAGCAAGTCCTCCTGGCAGCGCTGGCTGGCCGGACGCGCCCTGCCGCCCTGGCCGGCGGTGAGTGTGATGTGCCGTCTCGCCGACGAGCCGGAGCCCGGTGTACGCGCGCTGTGGGAACGGGCGGAGGCAGCCTGGAGCCGACGCACCGCGACAGTCACGCAGAGGCCGGAACGCACGGCCTCCCGCGCTGACGCCTCGCCCACGATCCCGCCAACCCCTGCGCCCACGCCACCGGTCCGACGCCGACGCAACTGGCTCATCGGCGCCGCCGTCGCCGCCGCGATCGCCGCACTGGGCGCCGGTAGCGTCATCCTGCTCCCGCAGGCGGGGCGCGCGACCTTCGACCCCTCCGCCGGCTTCCACGTCGGCTGTACGGGCACCGCCTGCGACGGCAAGGACCCGGGACCGGTCCTGTGCGGAGTCGAACCGAAAACGCTGCTGCACATGCAGACACCCACCGGCATCGGGCTAGAAATCCGCTACAACCCGCTCTGCCAGGCGGCCTGGGCCAGGGTGTGGAACGCCCCCGTCGGCAGCACCCTGACCTTCACCGTCCCCGGACAACCCACCCAGCGCGTGACCGTCGCACACGCCGACAACACCGACCCGTTCGTCTACACCGGCCTCGCGGCCGTGACCGGACACGGCCCCGCCGTGAAAGCCTGCGTGACACGCTCACCTAGCCCGCCCGACTGCTACGCGGTACCCCAGCCCTCACTTGATCAATAAGGGCGTCCGCCAGCAGGTCATCGGATGAGGACGCTTTGAGGGCGGGTGTCCCAGCGGTAGAGGGCCAGGCGGGTCGGATGAGGCAGCGCACGGTGCCGTCAGCCTCAGTCCTCAGGCCGACTGACGGCCCCTCGCCCCCACCGGTCGACCCGTCCCGTCCCATCATCACGCCAGGGCGCATCACCGCAGGTCGGGGCCGTTCTCTTCCCATGATTTCGTCACATCCAGCGATGCCCTTGGGGGCGGCCCGGCTGGGCCGTAGGTTCTTCGGCGTCATCAGTTGGTTGGCCCCATTGCCAAGGGATGTTTCATGAGCGACTCCGTCGGGAATCTTGAGGACGGGCAGTAAACGATCGTGACGTTGCGTCAGGCTCGTTGGAACGTTCCGCCCATGTTTCGCAGGAGC
>NZ_JBFBBE010000255.1:0-3718 GCF_040682555.1 Streptomyces sp. NPDC051172 | reverse complement strand
GGTGCCCTCGAGGGAGCCTCGAGGGCACCTCGCAAAGCTGGGACGAGCGATGACGGGGACGACCGGAATCGACTTCAGAGGTGGTGGCGGCAGTGACGATCGTGGTGACGGGAGCGACCGGACAGGTCGGCAGGCACGTGGTGCGGGGTCTGGTGAAGGCGGGCGCGCCGGTGCGGGCCGTGACCCGCAGGCCGGACCGGGCCGGTCTGCCTGCGGGTGTCGAGGTGTACGAGGGCGACCTGGAGACGCCGGACTCGCTGCGCACGGCGCTCACCGGGGCCGAGTCGCTCTATCTGTTCCCGGTGCCCGAGACCGCGGGCGAGGTCGTGGACCTGGCCAAGCGGTCCGGGGTACGGCGGATCGTGGTGCTGTCCTCCAGCTCCGTCGTGGAGGAGGGCAGCCACAGCGGCGAACACCACCTGGCCGTGGAACGAGCGGTGCGGGACTCGGGCCTGGAGTGGACGTTCGTGCGGGGCGACGAGTTCGCCGTCAACGTGCTGTGGAAATGGGGGGAGACGATCCGCGCCGGCGGTCCGGTGCGCGCCCCCTACGGCGATGCCGTCCGGGTGCTGGTGCACGAGGCGGACGTCGCCGCCGTCGCCGTGACCGGGCTGCTCACCGACCGGCTGCTCGGGGCCGCGCCGGTGGTGACCGGACCGGAGCAGCTCACCCAGGCCGAGCAGGTCCGCATCATCGGCGAGGTGCTGGGCCGCGAGCTGCGCTTCGAGGAGGTCACGCCTCAGGAGGGCCGCGCGGTGATGCTGCGGGGCATGCCCGAGCCGGTGGTGGACATGGTCCTCGGAATCCTCGCCGACGCCCTGGTCCGGCCGCCCCGGGTGACGCCGGGCCTGGAGGAGTTGCTGGGTCGCCCCGCCCGCACCTTCGCCGAGTGGGTCGCCGACCACGCCGCCGACTTCAGCTGACCGATGTGCCGTGCCGGCCGTGCGGGCCGCCCGGCCGAACCAAGAGAGGCCGATGAATGACTGACGTGATGTCCAGGGCCCTGCTCGGGCCGGTGACCGTGGCCCAGGGGGACCCCCGCTACCGGGACCTGTCCGTGCGGCACTCCAACGCCCGGTGGGAGTCGACCCCGGAGCGCTTCGTGCTGGCGAGCTCGACCGAGCAGGTCGTCGCCGCCGTCGGCGAAGCCGTCCGCGCGGGCGCCCGGATCGCGGTGCGCAGCAGTGGGCACTGCTACGAGAACTTCGTCAACGAATCCGGCGCGCGGGTCATCCTCGACCTGTCCGAGATGAACGCCATCGCCTACGACGCCGAGCGCGGCGCCTTCCTGGTCGAGGCCGGCGGACTGCTGCTCGACGTCTACCGCAGGCTGTTCTTCGGCTGGGGCGTGACGATCCCCGGCGGCTCCTGCGGGACCGTGGCGGTCGGCGGACATGTGTGCGGTGGTGGATACGGCGCGCACTCACGCCAGTTGGGCCTCACGGTCGACTACCTGGAGGCCGTCGAGGTGGTGGTCGTGGATGCCGACGGCACCGCCCGCGCGGTCGTGGCCACCCGCGACCCGGCCGACCCGCACCACGACCTGTGGTGGGCGCACACCGGCGGGGGAGGCGGCAACTTCGGCGTGGTGACCCGGTACTGGTTCCGCGACCCGGCCGCGCCGCGTGACGCGGACCCCTCCCGGCTGCTGCCGGCCCCGCCGCACACCGTGCTGCACAGCCAGGTCGTCTGGCCCTGGGAGGGCATGGACAAGGAGTCGTATCTGCGCCTGGTGCGCAACCACGGCGAGTGGCACGAGCGCAACAGCGACCCCGACTCGCCCTACAACGGTCTGTACGGCGGGCTGGTGCTGTTCGGCCGGGAGCCCGGCGACGAGCAGGGACCGGCGGTGATCTCCTTCGCTCAGATCGACGGCACCGCCGAGAACTCCCGCGAACTCCTGCAGGACTACGTCGACGCGGTCGGCGAGGGCGTGGCCGCGCAGCCGATGGTGCTGCCGTTCAGCGAGTCGCCCTGGATGGCGCTGACCGTCAAGTACTCCAAGCTGCAGGAGACCACGGGCCAGCGGCTGAAGATCAAGGCTGCGGAGCTCAAGCGGGCCTACCCCGACGAGCAGGTCGCCGTCATCCACGACTGGCTGGCCGAACCCGACCCGGGCCGCGGTCAGGTGACGGTCTCCTTCCAGTCGTACGGCGGCAGGGTGCGCGAGGTCGCCGCGGACGCCACCGCGGTCGTGCACCGCGACTCGATCTTCAAGGTCCTCTACTACAGCACCTGGGAGGACCCGGCGCTGGACAAGAGCGCGCTGGACAACCTGCGCCGCTTCTACAGCACCGTCTACGCCTCGACCGGCGGTGTCCCGGTGCCCGGCGAGCGGGACAACGGCGCCTTCATCAACTTCCCGGACAACGACCTCGCCGACCCGGCCTGGAACACCTCCGGGGTGGCCTGGCACGAGCTGTACTACCGCGACAACTACCCGCGGCTGCAACGAGTGAAGGCCGCATGGGACCCCCGTGACGTGTTCTGGCACTCCCTGTCCGTGCGCCCCGCGCGATGACCCGGGCCGACGAGCCCCTTCCCCGAATCGAGGTTGACCGACCATGACGCAATCGACAGCGGACACCGCGACCCTGAGCCGTGACCGGCGCCGGGAGATCCTCCAGGAGCGGCTGGAGCAGGTGGTCGCCGCCGGGGCCGCCGGTGTGCAGTTCCGGATCGCCGACGGCGAGGACGTCTTCACCGCCCGGGTCGGCGAGGCCGAAGCGGGCAGCGGAACGCCGGTGCCCTACGACGGCAGGTTCCGTGCCGCCTGCATCACCAAGGTGTTCGTCTCCACCGTCGTCCTGCAGCTGCGCGCCGAGGGCAAGGTCGACCTGGACCAGCCGATCGAGACCTACCTGCCCGGCGTACTGCCGGAGGGCGGCCGGATCAAGGTCCGGCACATGCTCCAGCACACCAGCGGTCTGTACAACCACGCCGACTCCTTCCAGCGGCCGGGCGTGCGCTTCCTGCGCGACCGCTACAAGCACTACGAGCCGGAGGACCTGGTCGCGGTGGCCGCGGGCAAGCCGCTGAACTTCGAACCGGGCACGCAGTTCGAGTACTCGAACACCAACTACATCGCCCTCGGGATGCTGATCAAGAAGGTCACCGGGCGCGACTACGCCACCGAGATCACCGAACGGATCATCAAACAACTGGGTCTGACGGGGACGTATGTGCCCGACACCGACGACCCGGAGATCCACGGCCCGCACGCGCACGGCTACATGCAGATCAAGGGCCGCTCGGAGGACGTCACCCTGATGAACCCGTCCGAGGCGAGCTCGGCGGGCTCGATCATCTCCACCGCCGAGGACCTCGACCGGTTCCTGGTGGCGCTGGTCAGCGGAGAGCTGCTGGCCGAGCCGGAGTTCGCCGACATGATCGACCGGGTGCCCTCGGAGTGGGTGCCGCTGCCCATGTCGGCGGGGTACGGCCTGGGTTTCATGCCGCTGGAGACCTCCTGCGGCCTGAGCCTGTGGGGGCACGGCGGCGGTATCCCCGGCTATGCCACCTTCATCGGCTCCACCCTGGACGGCCGTAAGCGCGTGATCACCTCGATCACCCTGGACATCGACCCGGACGACTTCAGCGGCCGCTTCGAGAACACGGTGGTCGCCGCCATCGAGGCCGCGACGGAGTGCCTGCTCTGAGGCAAGCCCGCGGCACGGAATCACCTGTCGGCCCGCGCACCCGTACCGGGTGCGCGGGC
>NZ_JBFBBE010000254.1:0-3786 GCF_040682555.1 Streptomyces sp. NPDC051172 | reverse complement strand
ACGACGTCGAGCCTGTTGCCCAGCGCGCGGGCGAACCACTGGGCCACCAGCAGCCGGGCCGGACGGGAGATGGAGCTGACCGAGCGCATGTCCACCACGAGCGTCTCGAGGGCCTCCGGCAGACCGCGGCTGACGCGGGCGATCGCGTCCACCTGGCTGAAGCCGAGGTGACCACCCAGCTCCATCACGTGCACGGTGTCCGCGAACCGCCCGAGCGCCTCGAGGACGACGGCGCTGCGCGCCGTGCCCGAGGGCGCCTGATCTATCCGGTAGTGGGTGCGCAGAGCCGCGCGCGGGGAGCCTGTGACCACCGACGGGTGCAGCTCGAAGTCCTCGACGATGGTCCGCAGGGCGGCCATCGCCGCGACGCCGAGCCCGTTCTCATCCGTCGTGTCCGACTGCAGCGCCAGACCGAGGTTGCCCGGCACCACCACGAGCACCGTGCCGCCGCGCATGGACGCCCAGCCGGGCTGGCCGACGTCGTACGCCCACCGGGAGTCCCGGGTGTCCATGCCGCAGGAGTCCATCGCGGAGAGCACACCGCGGACCGTCTCCTCGCTCAGCACGCGGTCCCCGGTGACGGGGTGGACACCACCGTGCGCGAGGGTGCCGGCGAGCAGGGCGAGGTCCTCCACGGTCACGGCGGCAGCACGCACCGTGGCGATGTCCTCGAGCAGCGTCTCAGGGTCGGCGTCCAGGGTGTCGAGGGACTTCATCAGCCAGGCAGCGGACCGGGTGTGGTGCTGGGCGCGGTTCTCCGCGCGGGCGGCCGACTCCGTGACGGTGACCTCGCGGTCGAACAGCGCGGAGAGCAGCTGCATCATGCGTGCGGTTCGGTCGCGGCCGCCGCGGCCCTTCACGAGGGAGGCGGTGGCCACCGCGCCCGCGTTCTGCAGCGGGTTGTGCGGCAGACCCGTCACGGCGTCCACCTCGACCCGATGGTCCAGGTCGCGCACGGGGGCGGCGCCGACGCGCTCGCCCACCCGCACCGCGCCGAGATCCTCGAGGGCTTGGGCGTGGAACAGGGGAGAGGCGAGCGTGGCCAGGGGCACGGACGTCATGGATCCGGAGACGTAGCGGTGCCCGTCCACCATGAGCATCGCCACGCCCAGCGCGTCCGGGACCTCCCCCTCGCCCGCGTGGGCCGACGTGAGGCGATCGAGGTGCTCCTGGACGGGTGTGGTCATGGGTCACAGCCTAGTTGTAGGAGGGCATGACGTTGTTGACTCGGGCCGGGGCCAACGAGGCCGGCGGGGCGTTCCCGCAGGAGGTATGAGGCCGATGGTAGTTGTAGTGGTTCACCCACACCTGCAGGGCCTCACGCCGAGCTGTCTCTGAGGAGTACGGGCGGGCGTAGAGGACCTCGTCCACCATCAGCCGGTTGTACCGCTCGACCTTCCCGTTATGGCGCGGGGTGTAGGGGCGGATCCGGTGGTGCCGGCCCCCGAGCGAGACCACCTTCGCGGTGAAGTCCACGGCCCGGTAGTTGTTCCCGTTGTCCGTGATCACCCTGTCGATCCGGATGCCGTGGGCGGCGAAGAACGCCCGCGCCCGGCAGAAGAACCCGATCGTGGTCACCGCCTGCTCATCCTCCAACGCCTCGGTGTAGGCCAGGCGGGTGAACCCGTCGATCGCCGAGTGCAGGTAGGTGTACCCGACCCGCCGGCCAGGCCCGCGCTTGGCTGCTCGCGCGTTCTCGGAGTCCCGTCCGTGAGCACGCCAGCCTCCCCCTTCAGGGATGCGCCCGATCTTCTTCACGTCCAGGTGCACCATGTGCCCCGGAGCCCGGGCGGTGATCTTCTGCGGTCGTTGGCGCAGGTCCTCACCCGTGGGCGCGAGGTCTGGCAACCGGGAGATGCCCAGCCGGTGCAGCCACCTGCCCACCGTTCGGAGGCACACCTGGTGGCCTTCAGAGACCAGGTGGTGATGGATCCGGCGGGCCGACCACTTCTCCCTGCGACGCAGGGTCTGGATCTGAGCCACCACCTCGGGGTCGAGCTGGGCAGGTGAACAGTGCGGACGGCTGGGCCGGTCGAGCAGCCCGGCCTCTCCCTGGGCGCGGTAGCGGGCCACCCAGGTGGCCACCGTGGGCCGGCTGACGCGGAACTCGGCTGCGACATGGGCTTGGGGGATGCCGTCGTGCAGGTGGCGTTGGACCATCCTGAGTCGGCCGGTGGGAGTCAGGGGTGCGTTAGCGTGAGTCATGAGTGGGTCTCTTTGCGCGGATGGGTTGTGTAGGAACTTCCATCCTGCGGGAGAGGCCCACTCGTCTCATCTCAGCCCGGGGCCCGTGCCAAGAACCTCATGACCCACAACACCTAGTCAGTGGGGCAGGTCCGGGACAGCGTGGCGGAGGCGGTGACGGTGGCCTCAGAGCTGGTTGCGCACGGCCTTCATGGCCGTGGCCGCGTCGAACCAGTCCTGGCGCTCGTAGGGCGGCACGCCGAAGCGGAGCAGCCGCGCGTACCACTCGCCGAGCAGCTCCGGGGGCAGTCCCGCGTAGGCCTGCGGATTGAACCGCTCCATGAAGGCCAGAGACGTGGCCGGGATGCGCTCCAGCACGGGACCGGGGATGCCTTCCTCGTTGTAGAGGAGGGATGCGGCCTCCGGCCCGAGGACGCGCAGCACATACAGGGCCGCGAGGTCGTCGGCGAACACGGTGCCCCACTGCCGCGGCTGCCCCAGCACGGGCAGGTCCGGCAGGGCGAGATCGAGCCCCGCACGCTGCACCACTGCCTCGAGGAGGAGCCGCTTGCGGTGGTATTTCACCTCTCCGCGGTGGGCCACTGAGGCCAGCACGTCCACCAGCAGTTCCGGCCGGCGGCGCGCGCAGATGAGCATCGTGCCCGCCTCCGAGACGCCGGCCACGGGAGAGGCCGGCCCGAGCCCCAGGACCTCGGCCACCGGGGTCGTCCGCTGCGGGACCGGCCCGGTGAACGCCGCGGGCAGGGAGGAGGCCTGAATGTCGCCTGAGCCCAGCACGGCCAAGTCCAGTTCGTCCCGCAGCAGGATGCCGGCTGAGGACATGAACGCCTCGGTGCCGTGCAGGTTCAGGCCGAGATCCACCAGGTTGGTCTCCACGATGTGTGTGGGGAACCGCGAGTACACGGGGCGCTCCCGGGCGAACCGTCCGCCGAAGTCCAGGGAGACGAGATGGGCCTCCGGCATGAGGAGCCGGGCCGCTAGCGAGTCGAAACCGCCGGAGAAGTTCAACGCCTGCGCCGTGCCAGGCTCGCGGCTGCGGTCCGTGCCCGGAGCGTGCTCCACGCGGGCACCCGTCATCTCCGCGATGGCGCCGCTCAACCGCGGACCGATCGGCAGGTCGATCTGGACCTCGTCGAACACCGCGCCGCATAGACCGGCGTACACCGCGGCGATGAGATCCGGAGCCGGGGTGAAGGCGTAGGGCAGACGGAACCAGAGTTCCTGGGCTTCCCCGTCCCGATGGACAGCGCAGGTGACGACACCCTCGTTCGAGACGTCCACGTCCGTGAACGCGATCCTGTGGCCCATGTCCTGCTCCTGTCACCGTCGGACCTCGACCCTATCGCCAGCTCTCGGCTCAGCCACCGGCCGGCGCGGCCGCGCGGGCACAATGGGACCCGATGCCCACCCCCGTCGATCCCGTCGCCGTCCCCTCCGCCCTCTCCGCCGCCCTCGGCCGCCTCCGCGCCGGCCTGACGTTCACCGCCGCCCTGCCTGACCTCGAAGCGGCGCTGGACGCGCGCGGGGCGGCCGTCGTGGAGGCGCCCCCGGGCACGGGCAAGACCACCGTGGTCCCGCCCG
>NZ_JBFBBE010000253.1:0-3869 GCF_040682555.1 Streptomyces sp. NPDC051172 | reverse complement strand
ACGGTGCGACAGGCGAGGCTGGAGATCTTCCAGTGGCTCACCTACTACAACGCCCGACGGCGCCACAGCGCCCTCAACTACCTCTCACCAGCCGAATTCGAACAGCAACAGCGGCGAGCACGTAAACTCACACTCGCAGCATGAACCCCCGTGTCCACACTCCGGGGGACGCCTCAGGAAAGCCTGCGCACCCTCCTTGCTCTGGCCCGCACCGGCGCCGACCGCCACCGCATCGGCCAGGCCCGCTACAAGTTCCTCACCTGGTGCGCGGACGCAGACATCCCGGAAGTACGTACCCTCGCCACCACCGTGGACCGCTGGTGGACCGAAATCGCCGTGTTCCTCGACACCGGACACAGCAACGCCAAAAGCGAGGGCATCAACCGCGTGATCAAGCTCGTCGCCCGCGCCGCCTTCGGGTTCCGCAACGCTACGAACCAGCGGCTACGCACACGCTGTGTCACTACCCGCCGAGCCCGCGGGCACCTCCGCACCGCTCAACTTTGAAGACCCCGTATAGCTCAGTTTTGCGGTCGGTCACTTCCGGAAGCCTTCTTCCAGCTCGACGATGCGTACGAGTGAGTCCTAGACGGGCAAGGCGGTGGCACGAATGCGCTCGTACGCCCGCTCGAAGGGGACCCCGTCCTCGCCCGCAACGTACGTGGCTCCGCCAGGTTTCTCCAAGAGGACGACGCTCGGCAGCGGTACCCGGAACTTGGTGAGTGAGAAGCCGCCTTCAAGTCCTGGAAGGAGTGTTGCATCGAAGGGCATCAACTGCACTGTGATATTGGGGAGCCCAACAGTTTCACGAAGCCTCCGCAGCTGCTCCCGCATGGCGCCGAGCGACTCGCGAATCTCGGGCGCAAGGCCGCCTCGTGCATGACAGCCCAGAACTCCAGAGGTACGCCGGGGCGGCTGAGCACAGATTGGCGAGCCATACGCACCTCCGCCAAGACGGTGACTTGGCCACTCTCAAGTCATTGCGAAGCGATGAAAGTTCGCCCCCACCGCAGAGGCCCCCCATGCCCCACTCCCTCGGCTGGTACCACACACCCCCACCCCCGCCAGCTTCGTCCTCCACCTCACCGCCACCCCCGACCACCTCCGCGCCACCCTCAATTTCATCGCCAAGACACTCGCCGACGCTGGGGTCAGTCAAGGCCTCGTGCACTCGGCGCAGTTGGTGATGTCCGAGCTGTGCGGGAACGCGGTCCGCGCGTGTGGCGACTTCGTGTCGCTCGTCGCCGAGGTGGGCGTCACGTCCTCGGGCTGCGATGATGACGCCGGCCGAGGCGTCCGCACGACCCGTGCGTCGGATGCTCCCTGTGCGGGGCGGCGTACGGCTGGACGACTCCGAGGCAGAGTCAGGGCGTGGACTGCCGTTGGTCGATCTGCTCGCCCCGGGGGGACGGGTCACGAGGACACCGGTCGGCAAGCAGATGCGCTGCTGGCTTCCGGCTCACTAGAAGAGCGGAGCCTGAGAAGAGCAGGGTCTGGCAGGCCAAAAAAGGACTGCTCGGGCCCCGGACGCCGACATTACGCCTACCCTGGAAGGGAGTTGATCGCCTGCGGCCCGATCGACCAGTTCTGATGTGTTCCCGGTGCACCTCAGCACCGGGTGCGACGCTGCCGGAACAGTGGGTGGCCCGCCGGCGTATCCACTCGGACAAGGACGTTCGAGAACGGGTGGGGCATGGCGACGAAGCGCGACGACATCTGGGCGAGAGGGCCGGAGGGGCACTGGACGGCAGAGGGGATCTTCCGGCGCTGGCAGCGGTTCTTCGAACACAAGCCGAGCCTCAAAGGGCTGACCCGGCTGGAGTTCACCGAGCACATCGCGTATCTACTCTTCCTCAAGCTCGATCATGAACGCGCCCAGCGGACAGGGATGTTCGCGAGCCCGCCGATCGCGCCGACGAACAGCTGGCCGAGCCTCGTACTCGCCAGCGGTGAGGATCTGCACCGTGGCCTGACCAGCTTGATGGCCGAACTCGGCAAGCCGAACCCGCAGGATCCCCGCCGGGCCATCGCAAGTGTCTTCTTCCATGATTCCCGTCCCTGGCCGGCCGACAAAATGGCGGATCTCGGACGGCTGATCGTCGAGGAGTTCGACCCATACCGTTGGTCGGACGTCCGGCGGGACGAACTCGGTGCCGCTTTCTCCCTGTTGATAGCCGACTGTCGGGACGACATCCGGGCCAAGCGGGAGACCGGCCAGTTCCTCACCCCTCCTCACCTGCTCACCGTGATAGCTAAGGCGCTCGCCCTCACCCCGCGGGACCGGGTGGTCGACGCGGCCGTCGGGGTCGGCACCAGCCTCATCGCCGCCCACCGTGAGATGGTCGCGCACGGGGGCCGTGTGGACGCCGCAGCCATCGCGGGCGCCGACATCGACGTACAGATGTGCCGCCTGGCGACGATGAACGTCCTCCTCAACACCGGGCGTCAGTTCCACGACGTACCTCCGATACTGCGCGCGGACTCGCTCGACACGAAGGAACGCCTGGTACACCGGTACGAGCGGGGCGTGGCCGCCACCGTCGCCATCTGCAACCCGCCGTTCAAGAGCAACGTCGAAGCGAACACCGAGCAGCGGGACGACTTCTGGGCGCAGAACGCCACGCTCCCGGCCAACTTCCTCCAGCATCTGGCCATCACCCTGCCGCAGGGAGCCAGAGCGGCCGTCTTCGTCCCCGACGGTGTCCTTTTCCACCGCGGGGCGGCGGCTGCCATCCGCAAGGCGCTCCTGAGGAACTGCGATGTGCATACGCTGCTGCGGCTGCCGACCGGCATGTTTCACGACACCGGTTCCAAGTCGAACGTACTGTTCTTCACTAAGTCCGTCCTGCGCCCGAACGGCGATCCGGCCACCGACGAGCTGTGGGTGTACGACGCCCGGGACCTGCACCACACGGACACCGAGAGCCCGCTCACCGAGGAGGACTTCGCGGAGTTCCTGGAGGCGTACCGGCCCGGAGGGGAGGGGCGCGCAGGGCGCACTGAATCGCCGCGCTTCAAGCGCTACGGCCGTGACGACGTACGCAAGATACTGGACAGCCGCCACGCCAGCCTCCTCCTGAACGCGAATCCCACCGACGCGCCCGACGACTTCGGCGACCCCCGCGAGATCGCCCAGTCGATCGTGGATCACCTCGGCGACGCACAGAGGAACTTCCAGGTCGTGCTCGACTCGCTCAGCTGACGTTCCCCGTCCCATTCTCTCGCCGCCCCCGCTCCCTCGTCAGCCGGACAGGAACCATGAACACGACTCCCCAGCAGACTGCCGCCCCCGCCCCCGTCCGTCAGACCGCTCGTGCCTTCGACATGACGTACCCCGGTCTCATCGACGTGAGCGACTTCGGCAACCGGCCGCCGGACAAGATCCAGCCCGCATTCCGCTCCCGCGCTCTGGCCGCGCACGCCGTGCGCATCATGACCGGCTGGGCCCCGGAGCGGGCGGCCGACTGTGTCATCGACGGCGGTCAGGACCAGGGGATAGACGCCATCGCCATCGACGAGGCGAGCGCACACATCTACCTCGTCCAGGCCAAGTGGAGCCCCGAAGGGACGGCCAAGGCGGACGAGACCGCGGTGCACAAGCTCTTCGCCGGGCTCACCCTCATCGACTCCGGGGAGGCCGCCCAGTTCAACCCCCGCGGTCAGATACTCGCCAAACGGGCTCACGACCTGATCGGTGAGAAGAGCACCCGGATCACCCAGGTGATCGCCCTCATGGGCACCAAACCACCCTCGCCCGGTGTGCTGCAGGTCATCAAGAACCAAGGCCGGGAAGTTAAGGCTGGCTGGGGCGCTGTCCAGGCGCGGGTGGGCGTGCTGGCCCTGCGGTGAATGACGAACGGGACCGCTGG
>NZ_JBFBBE010000252.1:0-3933 GCF_040682555.1 Streptomyces sp. NPDC051172 | reverse complement strand
CGCCGCTGTCACCGTCGCGAACGCGGTTCCGACAGCGGACCTGCTCAATGACCACACGAAGTCATCCGCACACGGCCTCTGCGGACACAAGGCACAGCTGGGCGACCCGGATGCTGCGGGCCAGGGTTCCCATCGAGGTCGTGGCCGAGCTCTTGGGGCACTCGTCGTCGCAGGTGACGGAACAGATCTATGCGCATCTGACAGTGGAGGATCATCGGGAGGTCCTTGTCTCTGCAGGGGTGCTGAGGAACGGGAGCGTGGAGGCGTGAGCACGCTGGAGCGCGTCCAGCCGCAGGCCGGTGGTCTGCTGGAGCGGCTGATGGAGGTCGTGCGTCCGGAGTTCCGGGGCGAGGAGTTCTATCCGCCGCGTGACAGCCGAGTGTTCTTCCAGGGCGAGTGCCGCATCCCGTCGTGCGAGCGGATGCTGAGCTATTCGGTCAAGCAGCTGTGCACCGCGCACTACCAACGGTGGGTGCAGGCTGGCCGCCCCGTTTTCGAAGCGTGGGTGCCGAGCGAGGACGCCTACCACCGGCACCACCGTGTGATCCGGGGCTGCGCGGTGACGGGCTGCCGCCGCTCCATGAACGGGTGCTCACCGCGGATCTGCACCCGGCACACCGAGCTGTGGCAGGCGGCTGGGGCGCCGGACCTGAACGCATGGCTGACCACCGCGCGCTACGAGCCGACGCCGCACGGTGAGCGGGACTGTGTGCTGCCCGACTGCCCGTGGTGGACAACGGGCCCCGGGTCGGTGTTGTGCCGGCGGCACTACATCCGCTGGCGCAACAACGGCCATCCCGAGGTGGCGGACGACCAGTTGATCGAGTGGTTCGGCCGACTGGAGCTGCGGCGCGACCCCTACATCCGGTTTCACGACCTGGGGCGCCAGGTCCGCCTGGAGGTGCAGTTCGGGCTGCAGCGCCGGGCCGACATCGGGGACCGCCACACGGCCCCGCGCACGGTGACACGCGCGCTGAGCTGGGTTCGCGATTCGGGAGTGCACAGTCTGATGGACTGGGACGAGGCGCGGTGGCTGGAGTTCTGCCGCGTCGCGCGCAAGGGCTATCAGTCACTGTCCTACGCCTTCATCCGCGACACCCGCTTCGAGCTGCAGCGGCTGCTGATCGCCGACGATCCGTGGGCCGACCAGTTCCCGCGTGACAGCTGGGATCTGCGGCTGCTCGACCTGGCGAACGAGGACTGCTGCCGCCTGCACTTCGGCGGCATTCCCCAGTCATGGCTGCGGGATCTGACCAAGCGGTGGGCCCGCTGGAGGCTGACCCGCGGCAGCAACCCGGCCGGACTGACCTTGAGCGTCCAGGCCATCACCCGCCTGGCCTGCCACTTCGCTGATGTCGACGGCGTCCACGCCGGACCGGATGCGCTCAACCGGGCCCGCCTCGAGACCTGGCTGGCCGCCCTGCAGACCGACGGTCACAGCGAGGCCTTCCGCTCGCGCACCGTCAGCTGCGTCGGTGTCTTCCTGCGCGACGTCCACCGGTACGAGTGGCAGCCCGACCTGGCCCGCAGCGCGTTCATCTACGACGACGCGCCCAAGCCGCGCGGGCTGAAGCCGCGGTTCATCCCCGAGTACCTGATGCGGCAGCTGGAGGCGCCCGAGGCCGTCACCCAGTTTCCGTCCGACGACGGGCGGGTGCTGCTGAAGATCCTCATGGCCTGCGGCCTGCGCACCAAGGACGCCCGCTGGCTGCCCTTCGACTGCATCGTCCGGGACGCCGAGAACAACCCCTACCTGGCCTGGCTGAACCGCAAGATCCACGACCGCCCGGCGTTCTTCCCGCTGAGCGAGGACCTCGCGGCTGAGATCAGCCGTCAGCAGCAGGTCGTCCTCCACCGCTTTCCGCAGGGCTGCAAATGGCTGTTCCCCGCCGCGCTGAAGAACGTCGACGGCAGCAAGCCGGTCAGCGACCGCCGCATGCGCGACCACCTGGCGATCTGGCTGGAACGGCTCAGCCTCACCGACGAACACGGCCGCCCGGTGAAGGTGACCTTCCATCAGTTCCGGCACACCCTGGCCACCCGCTTGATCAACGCCGATGTTCCCCAGCCCGTGATCCAGACCCTGCTCGATCACATGTCGCCGGCCATGACCGCTGTCTACGCCAAGCTCCACGACAAGACACTGCGGCGGCACTGGGAGAACGCCCTCAAGGTCAACCACGAGGGACGGAAGGCCGAGATCGCCGCCGCCCACCCGCTCGCCGGGGCGGCCTGGGCGAAGATGAGCCTGGTCCGCGCGAAAGTGACGCTGCCCAACGGCTACTGCGGAGCCCCCGTGCAAACCGACTGCGAGTACGCCAACCCCTGCCTGGACTGCCGGTTCTTCATCACCACCGGCGACTTCCTCCAGCAGCACCGCCAGCAGCGGCAGGAGACCAACGAACTCATCACCCAGGCCGAGGACGCCGGGCTCGCCCGGGTCGCGGAGAAGAACCGCCGCACTCTCGGCAAACTCGACACGATCATCAGCGCACTGGAAGGGGCCGCCGAGAACCAGATCGTCGTCGGCGGCCAGGCGGAGGACGTCGATGCCGCCGGCTGACAACACCGCCGCATTGGCCGAGGCCACCCGACGCCGCAGCCACCGCGCCCGAACCAACGCTGAGAAAGCCATCTCAGCGGCCCAGCGCACCGGCAGTCACACCAGCTTCGCGGCGATCGCAAAGGAAGCGGGGGTTTCAAGGTCCTGGCTCTACACGCAACAAGATCTCGTCACGGCCATCCGACAGTTGCAAAGCCGCCAGCCCTCCAGCCAGCGGACCGGCTCGCAGCCCGCCTCAGTCGCATCCATCCAGCGACGCCTGGACGTCGCGCTCGCGCGAATCAAGCAGCTACGGACTGAAAACAGCGACCTCGCCAGCGGCCTGGAAGCGGCGTACGGGGAGATCCGCAGGCTGCGCAGCCTCTCCCACTCCAGCGGTTTCGAGTCTGGGAAGCTCTAGGATCACCGCCCGCGGTGAGAGGAAGTCTGGAAGGTTGAGTGCGACACCCGCCCGTCGCACTCAACTTCCCTCCGCACTTGGCCCTGCCGTGGCGCAGGGTGCCTACAGGGGGTGGGTAACGGTAACGGTGTGGGGGGTGAAGCCGTGTCGGGCGTAGAAGCGGCGGGCGCGCTCGTTCGCGGTGTAAGCGGTGACTTCGGCCTGATCGGCGTGCTGCGCCTTGGCCCATGCGAGGAACTGGTGGACGAGTTGCCCGCCAGTACCGTTACCGCGGTGTTCCGGATGTACCCACATGGCCGTGAGGGTGGCGGTGGTGATGGTGGTCATCGGAGTGGGTTCCGAGACGGCGCCCGTCAGGTAGCCGACGACCCCTTCGTTCGGGGTGACCGCGGCGAGGATGAGTCGAGCGGGGTCGCTGAGGCCTGAGGCGAAGCGGTCGGCGCCGTGTTCGCGCGGCCAGTTGGTGTTGATGGCCGAATCATGCCTTCCTGCATCTTCCGCGAATAGCGCGCTGGAGCACTCCACGAGGCCCGGAATGTCGTTTTCTATGGCGCTTCGGACCATTGTCGGGCCAGTCTGCTCTGTCGTCATAATGCGAGCCTATCGTGCAATTCTCCACTCTCTAGCGCGAGGGGCCGTCAGAAGTAATTCAGACGAAACTTTTTGGCCAAAGATCGAGGATCACTAGCAAACGTGGTCTTCTTCACAGCCACCACCCTCTGTCTCGGCGTTGATCTTGGGTGTTATCTTCACCAGGTCAGCGCCCGGGGCCGCCGCTTGACAGCGGCACTCCTGGCGGGAGATTCGCATTTTGAGGAGTACTCAAATGGTTAAGTCCTACAGCGAGCGTGACACCCTGTCGACCCGCGTCGCGGCCCAACGTCGCTTCCTTGCCGGGTGATCCTTTAGGATCCGGGGCTTGTGGCTCGTGATCATGTGGTGGGGGATGGCTTCCCGGAGCGGATACGGA
>NZ_JBFBBE010000251.1:0-4052 GCF_040682555.1 Streptomyces sp. NPDC051172 | reverse complement strand
TTCCCGTGGTCGGCCCTCAGCACCATGCTGACCAGCGAGCTGCACAGCATCACAGAGACATCGGTTTCGGCCGGAACGAACACTTCACGATCCCGGCCGCGGCCCGCCCCTTGCCAGGGCACGCAGAAGCACCCTCAGCGCGCGCCACGGCATTTACCGTCCCCCCGGCGCGCGCCGAAGGCGCGCTGGACTGCTGACCAGCACAAATGAGGAAGCGCGACTGTGCTAAGGATGGCGGCTGCCGTCTTGGGGGCGTCCTTGGCCCGCCGGTTGACCATCCTTCGAAAGTCGTTCCTCCCAGAGGTTGACCAGGACCGAAAATCAGAGGGCCAGGCGGCGGATCGCGACTGCGGCCGCGTCGTCGTCCAGGTGGTCGTGGACGTGGGCCAGAAGGTCGTCATGGAGAGCGCACAGGAACTCGTCAGGGTCGTCATTGGACCACGAGGGCGCCCGGTCAGTGAGCTGGTAGAAGAGGTGGCCAGCGTCACGTGCCTCGATGACGCCGTCTGACACCCGGATCAGGAATGGGTGTTCAGCCGGGAGGAGTTGTTGGACCGCTTCACCGCACTGCCCGCCGGGAAGTTCCCGCAGACTCGACGCCACGCCGCGGAGCTGATCTCCGGCACCGGACACGACCGCTTCGCGTTCGCCCTCGACCTGCTCATGAACAATCTGCGGCCCGCATCCGGTTGACTCGGGGGAGGCCGACGTCGTCACCGGACCGGTGGCAGCGCACCGGGCCCTTCCCTCGGCCTGCGTTGGGCGGCAGGCTGAGGGAAGAGCTGTCGGCGGAGGTCAGTTCGCGGGGCCCCAGCCGGTGAGGCCGTTGGCCTCGTCGAGTACCTCGACCTGGAGGTTTTGGCCAGGGCCGTCGTAGATGTCGCCCTGGTTGCCGGCCGGCGACATCGACGAGTAGGCGTCGCGGCCGGCGTTGTTGTCCCAGATCACGTAGAGGCACGAGCTACGGTCGACTGTCGGGTCCACGTACATGTGGTCGTGACCCGATTCGATCCTGGTGAACTCCAAGGCCTGGCAAGCTGAGTCAGCCGCCACCGTGACCGGGGCCACGCTGGCGTTGGCCAGGCCTGGTGCGGCGAGCACCATTGCGGAGGCGGCCATTGCCAGTGCGCCGACTCGGACGAAACCTCTGCGAGGCATTTCTGCTCCTTCCGGCCTGCGACCCGAGTGGCCGCCGGGCTCTCATGCGTGAAACATATGTTCCCCGAACGTTTCGTCGATTGGGGCGACTTGACGTGAAGCGGCCTGATTGGGCTGCCTTGGGTAACTGCGCGGAGGCGCGATTCCCGCACGAATCCGTGTAGCAGCGCGACGGTGTCGTCACGCAGTCGCCCATTCGAGCCCGAGGTCGGGGAGTACGGGCCCTGTTCGCAGGTGCGCAGGGCGGCCTTGGAGGCCTTGGAATAATGGAGGCATTGGTCCCTTCCACGACGTGGCGAAGCTGACCTTCTAGGTCGTGGACCGGACCCCCGACAAGATGGCGCAACTCCTGGAGGGGGTCACCAGGGCAGCCGCGAAGCTGGGGATCACCCCGGCCCCGCCGACACGCTGATAGGCGTTGCAGCACTGGACGGACGGCCTTGCCTCACTGGACGCCGGCGTGGCCGGCTGGTTCAGCCGTACCCCGGGGCGTTTCCGGTCACCGCGCTGGCCGCAGCGGCGCGCGTGGCGGCCGGGACGTTCGGGCGACACGCCCGGGCAGCCGACGTGCGGGGTGGGCAGGCCGGTGCGCACGGCGCCCGTCTGCGAGAGCCTGCCTGTGACCGTTCTTGTGCCGTGCATGAGCTGAGGGCGTGTCCCGGGTCGGTGCCCCTTGCAGTGGCTGCCCGGGCGGGCCGGCATGAGGACGGCTTGCGCTGGAGTGCGCTCCAGGCCGTAGCGTCGCAGACAGCGGACCGCACCCGGCCCCGAAGTCCGTCGGTTCCCTCCCCGAGATGCGGGACGGCGGAATCTGCTGCCGGATGGACGAGAGTTCGGTGCGGCCCGGACAGTGAAGCGTGTGTTCAGAAAGGCTGGGACAGAGCATGCAGAAGCGCAGTCTGCGGGAGCTTGAGGTATCGGCGATCGGCCTGGGGTGCATGGGCATGTCCGCCTTCTACGGGTCCGCTGACGAAGAGGAGGGAATCGCGACGATCGGGCGTGCCCTCGATCTCGGCGTGACCTTCCTCGACACCGCGCAGATGTACGGACCGCTGACGAACGAGTCGCTGGTCGGCGAGGCGATCCGGGGGCGCCGCGAGGAGTTCGTGCTGGCGACGAAGTTCAACTACCGGATGGACCACGCCCGTCCGGGCGACTTCAGCACGGTCGGCCCGCAGGACGGTTCGGCCGCGCACGTGCACAGCTCGGTCGAGGGGTCCCTGCAGCGCCTGGGGACCGACTACATCGACCTCTACTACCAGCACCGGGTCGATCCGGATGTGCCCATCGAGGAGACGGTGGGCGCGCTCGGCGAACTGGTCGCCCAGGGCAAGGTGCGCTACATCGGCCTGAGTGAGGCAAGCGCGGAGACCATCCGCCGCGCCCACGCCGTGCACCCGATCACGGCCGTGCAGAGCGAGTACTCGCTGTGGTCGCGGGACGTGGAGAGCGAGGTGCTGCCCGCGTGCCGGGAGCTGGGCATCGGTTTTGTGCCGTACTCGCCGCTCGGCCGCGGTTTCCTCGCCGGCCGGTTCACTACGCCCAACGAGTTGGATGCGGACGACTGGCGCCGCCAGAACCCGCGTTTCAATGACGACAACCTGGAGGCGAACCTGCGGCTGGCGGCCAAGGTGAAGGAGATCGCCGCGGAGAAGGACGTGACCCCGGCGCAGCTGGCGATCGCCTGGGTGCTGGCCCAGGGCGAGGACCTGGTGCCGATCCCCGGCACCAAGCGCCGCACCTACCTGGAGCAGAACGCGGCGGCGGTGGACATCACACTGACCAAGGACGACCTGGCCCGCATCGACGCGGAACTGCCCGAGGCGGCAGGGGAGCGTTACGACGAGGCGGGGATGCGGTCGGTCAACCGCTAGGCGGCGCCCGCGTGGAGAGGTCGGCGGGTTCAGCCGCCGACCTCTGGGCTCCTCGCATGCCTCGTGCCGCTCGGCGGCCGATGACCACGGCATAGATCATCGGGCGGGTCCGGCGCCAGCGGGATGGCGGGTCCGCCCTTCATCACGTGCTTGCCCGCGTGCACCGCACGCATCTGGGGTGGGACCGGTGAGAAGCTCGTGGTCGTGGCCAGCTCCATCGCCCCGATGCGGCATATCGTCCACGCAACGAGGGCTGGCAGACCGAGCGGGCCCGGCCGATGCCGAGTGGCGGCCGAGAGGATATGCAGTGCCCTGGCAAGGGGGCCTCGGTCCCTGCGGGCGGCCGCCCGCGATCGGCGTCAAGGGCATCGAGCACTGCGTCGCTGTTCGCCCTCGCCCACTCGGTCAGCATGTGGATCGGACCGATCAGCGTCGCCCTAGTCTAGGCCGCGGGAACGCCCGAGGGCGTGATCAGCGGGTTCGGCTCGGCCGACTGCCCCTTTTTGAGTGCGCCGGCGGCGTGCTGGTGGGCTCGGACGATGGTCGAGTCGACCGGCACGGTCCAGTCGATGTCGTCCTCACCATCGGCTGCGGCCAGGAGAGCGGCGAGTCTGCGTTCCCATGTGCCGTCGACGGCCCATCTGATCAGGCGCTTGTGAGCAGTCCGGAACGGGCCGAGCTCGTCCGGCAGGTCTCGCCACGGCGAGCTGGTGCGGTACTTCCACGCGATGGCCTCAAGTGTGCGGCGCTGGTCGGCCCGCCGCCGCCCGCGAACCGGATCGGCCGGCATCAGTGGCGCGATCCTGTCCCACATCGCATCAGTGATCACTAATCGGACAGGCACATCCAGTCAAGCGAGTAACCAGCCAGGCGGACACGTGTCAGGGCTGCCCATCCCAAGCTGGAAGTTCCGCTGCGGTGACAATGAGTGACTCCGTCGGGAATCTTGAGGACGGGCAGTAAACGATCGTGACGTTGCGTCAGGCTCGTTGGAACGTTCCGCCCATGTTTCGCAGGAGC
>NZ_JBFBBE010000250.1:0-4162 GCF_040682555.1 Streptomyces sp. NPDC051172 | reverse complement strand
TCGCCGGGCGCTGCCCAAAAGCAGCCGGGAACCGCCAAAAACACGGACAGGTCAGGCACTTGACCGGCCCCGTTCCTTCAGGGATGAATGTTTACCACAAAACGTCACGAGACGTTACCGAGAAGAGTTCATTGATTCCTTGGGGAACTGCGTCGACGATTCCGTGGTCCGAGATCGCTTCCTTGGATGTCACCGGCGCACCTGAGGAGCAGACTTCGGCCTTAAGGGCGGCGGTGAGTCTTCGCCCGGCGCCCTTGAGGCCGAAGTCCTCAATCAGTGAGCAGTTTCGGTCGTTCCATCGGCGTTCACTACGCTCAGCACGGGCACGCCCGACGATGCGACGTCGACCACCCGATGACAAGAAATCAATCACTCCGGAAGGCGCGCCCTATGGTCCGGCCCGTGGCCGTTGCACGGGTCATGAGTACTGCCTGCCCGGCTCTGATTGATTGTCGTCGTTCGCGTCAGTCGTTTTGTACGCGCCGCTGTCTTGAGTCAGGGTCCGAATTCGAGGTATCGGTGAAGGCAGCAGCCAAAGAAGTGACAGGGCTCCGCCAATAGCGGCGATAAAAAAGGTCAGCCTCAGGCCGATGAGGGTGGCGAGTAACCCTCCAACGACAGCGCCGACAGGGCGTATGCCGTAGTTCATCGTGCTGTACGCACCGGCCACGCGACTACGCATGCTGTCGGGGATCACAGCAGCTTGAAGAGAGTTGAGGTTGACGTCGAACAGCATGACACCGAAGCCGGACAGAAATTCGGTCGCGGCCAAGGCGCTGGCGCGGAGCCAGAGCGGACCACCCGCGGCAGCGGCAATGGCAAGCGGCGCCGGGAAAAGGACCGCGCCGACGGCGATGCAACGCCCTACGCCCAACCATTTCGAGATCTTCGGAGCGAACGCCGCACCAAGGATGGAACCGGTCGCGCCGATCCCGAACGCCATGCCGATCGCTCCCGCCGACAACCCGAGGTTCCGGTTGGCAAACAGTACGATCAACCCACTGCCCGCGACGAAGGTGAAGAAGTTGACGGTCGCCGCGCATCCGAGAGCCGCCCGCAGAACTGGGTGACGGACGACGAACGACATTCCCTCCCGGGCACGTTGCAACAGCGAGGACGCCGCCACATCGTCGGACTCGAAAGGCGGTTCGTCGACCGAAACCCGACCGACCAGGATCGCCGACACCAGGAAGGTCAGAGCGTCCACGACGAGAGTGACTGGTGCGGTCAGCGCCTGGACCAAACCGCCACCGATGGCCGGGCCGGCGACATACGATACCGATCGGCTGGCGCTGAGCTTGCTGTTCGCGTCGACGTAGGACGCCGGCGAAACGAGGCCCACGAAGAAGGGCGGATAAGCGGTGTTGAACAGCACCCCGGCCACGCCCAGCAGAAGCGCCACTGCGTACAGCTGTGCCAGCGTCACTGCCCCCAACAGGTAGGCTGCCGGGACGCTAAGCAGTATCGCGGCGCGTACCAGGTCGGCAAAGATCATTAGACGGCGCTTGTGTGCTCGTTGGTCGACCCATGCTCCTAAGAAGATGGCGAGCAGGTTTGGGGTCCAGATCAGTGCAGTCAGCCAAGCCACCTGGTTGGCCGAGGCGTGCATGGCGCTGATGGCGATCAGAGGCAGGGCCAGTTCGGTGATCCTGTCACCGAACTGTGAGGCGGAATGGCCGGCCCAGAAGCGGCGGAACCGTCGATCCCGCCACAGGGATATGGCGACGGCGGGCTGGTTTCGGCTGTTCATAAGAGCTGCCCGGTTTGCTCCTCGGCGCCTTCCGGTAGAACGTAGCGCATCAGCCGGACGCCGCGGGCGTCCGGAGGTTGCTTGGCCGCATCGCGAGTCACGTACGGCGCGAGAATCCGCTCGATGCCGTCCTCGACGGTGGCGAGTTCATCAGCCGAAATGACGACGCGGGTGTTAGCCAACCCGGCCAGCCTACGCCACGCCGGATCGAGTTCTGGCTCGACCTCGGCAGCCCACCGGATCGGGAGATCTGAATAGCGCAGGAACATTTGCTGTGACAGCATCTGCGCGGCTGACCGGCCCTCATTATCGGCCGGATCCTGCGGTGCCTTGAAGCGGAAGCCGCGCGCCACGGCCTCCCAGCGTCGCTGGCGCCGGTCCGAGGCAGGCTCACTGTCGCGGACCAGCCCAAAGCTCGCCAGGTGGCGCAGATGCCAACTGGTCACTGATGGCGTCGCCCCCACGTCGGGCGCGAGTTGTGTCGCTGTCGTAGGCCCGTACCGGTGGAGGTGGTCAAGGATCGCCAGCCGCACCGGATGCGCTAAGGCCCGCATGGCTTTGGGGTCTGTGATCTCGATATCGCCGAGGCGATTATTGGATGTCATAACGTGAGAGTCTCCTCTCTTAATATGCGAGAGTCAACTCTCACGTATGGTGCAGGCGCCGCTCAGGTGCGTGCCCACGCACGTGCATTTCCCCTCACCATGGAATGAGAGGTCACAGCTCGATGTACCCCGAGCCGCACCTCGCCTTGTGCCGCGTCCCCTGTGGGGTTCCAAAAGTCCCGCATGTGCGCTGACCTGGTCATTAGCCGGTTTAGTCGATCTTCGTCAGGCGGTGTCGCGGTACTCGTGGATCAGTCCGCCAAGGACGTCGTGACGGTGGATCCGCTGCGCGGGGAACGGGATGACCTTCGGGTCGTCGGCAGGGGCGTGCAGCTGCAGGGCCCGGTGCGGCCTTCCGGTGTTGTGATGCCGGGCGTACTCGGTCAGGACGTGCCGAGCGTGCTGCGCGTTGTAGATCAAAACCCGGTCGGTGCACTCGGCCCGCACGCTGCGTATGAATCTCTCCGCGTGGGCGTTCATCTTCGGCGCCTGTGGAGCGGTCTTGAGGATCTCGATGTTCTCGCTGGTGAAGACGGCGTCGAAGGCCTGGGTGTAGCGGCTGTCGCGGTCGCGCAGGAGGTAGCGGAAGCCGGACGACCGGTCGCCGAGGTCGGCGAGGAGGTTGCGGGCGAGCTGGGTGGCCCAGGCCGCGGTCGGGTGGGTGGTGACGCCGAGGATGTGCACGGTGCGGGTGGCGACCTCCATGACCGTGAAGGCGTACAGCCTGGTCAAGGCCGTGGTGTCGATGTGGAAGAAGTCGGCAGCAAGGATGCCGGAGGCCTGGGTGCGCAGGAATTCAGCCCATGTCGGTCCGGTGTTCGGGCCGCGCCGGGGGGCCGGACCGAGCCCTGCTGAGCGCAGGATGCGGCGGATCGTGGAGGCGCCGACACGGTACCCGAGGCGGTGCAGTTCACCCTGGATCCGGGTCGAGCCCCAGGTCGGGTTCTCTCGGGCGAGGCGCAGGATCAGCGCGGTGAACTTCTCGGAGATCGGCGGGCGTCCGGTCGCCGCGGGTTTCTGTCTCCACTTCCAGCGGACCAGCCGGCGGTGCCAGGTCAACAGCGTGCCGGGGGTGACGAGGCGGTGTTGCCGCAGTCGGCTCGGAAGCTGCCGGGCGAGACCTGCGAGCAGGGCACGCTCCGGCCAGGTCAGTCGCGGTCGGACACCGAGCTGTCGGCGCAGTACCGCGACCTCATGGCGCAGTGCGAGCAGCTCGACGTCCCTCGCCCGGTCGGTCCGGGAGAGCAGCAGGAGCAGGCCGAGGAGGCGGACGAAGATCAGGTAGAGCATACGCAGCGCCATGGGGTCCGAGACTGCCACGACCGCCGATCCTCGCGAAGCGCCTGATCAGGGCCTGTGCGTGAGTTTCGGCACCTCACAGGAGGTACTGCGGCAGCTGCTGGCCCCAGCCGGAGTACGGGGCGGCGGGCTGGTCGCAGACCGTGGAGTCGCCGACCAGGAGGATCTGGCGGGCGTGCCGGGCGGGTGTGACGCTGATATCGGCGAGCGCGGGGGCCGAGCCGCCGACCGCGAGATCCAGACCGGGAGTTCCGTCCGGTCGGGTCGGCTCGCCCTCCGGCGTGCGCACGTTCACGGTGAAGCTGCGGGCGACCCTCCCCCACTCTCGACTTCGCTCGAGCGGGGGGGACCCCCATTCCAGCCGCCGCGGGTGTCTCGGGGAGCAGGGAGCGCCGGGTCTCGCCGCTGATGCTCGTGCCGGACGCGGCCTCGCCGCCGAGGAGGACCTGCACGTCGTACGTGCCGGGCGGTACGTCGAAGTGGCAGGCGCCGGCGGTGCAGTTCTCGA
>NZ_JBFBBE010000249.1:0-4443 GCF_040682555.1 Streptomyces sp. NPDC051172 | reverse complement strand
GCGCGTGAGTGGCCGGCCGGTGCCGGGCGGCCGCGTCGTGCGGGTGTGTCCTCGTTCGGGATCAGCGGCACCAACGCCCACGTCATCCTCGAAGAGTTCACCGAGGAGGAGTTCACCGAGGGGGAGCCGCCCTCGGGCGCCGAGCCCAACGGCACCGTCCTGTGGCCGCTCTCCGCCCGGTCCGAAGCGGCACTGCACGCCCAGGCGCGCAAGCTGCTGGCGCACCTGGAAGCCGATTCTGCGGCGCGGCCGGCCGACATCGGCCATGCCCTCGCCACCACCCGCGCCGCCCTCGACCACCGCGCGGTCGTCATCGGAGACGACCGGGACCGGATGCTGGCCGACCTCAAGGCACTCGCGGACGGCAGCCCGTCCTCGCGCACGGTGCAGGGCGCCCCCGTGCCGGGCCGCACCGCCTTCCTCTTCACGGGGCAGGGCAGCCAGTACGCCGGCATGGGCCGCGAACTGCACGCCCGTTTCCCGGCCTTCGCCACCGCCCTGGACGAGGTCTTCGACGCTTTCGGCGATCGCCTGGGCCGCCCGCTGCGGGACGTCGTCTTCGCCGAACCGGACTCGGCCGAGGCCGCGCTGCTGGACCGGACCGTCTTCACCCAGGCCGGCCTGTTCGCCTTCGAAGTCGCCCTGTTCCGGCTCGTGGAGACCTTCGGCATCCGAGCGGACCGGCTCGCCGGGCACTCCGTCGGAGAGATCGCCGCGGCCCACGCGGCCAGGGCGATGTCCCTCGCCGATGCGGTCGAACTCGTCGGACAGCGGGGACGGTTGATGGACGCCCTGCCCGAGGGCGGGGCCATGGTGTCCGTCCAGGCGGCCGAGGAGGAGGTCGCCGAACTGCTCGCGGAAGCGAACGGGCGGGCCGGGATCGCCGCCGTCAACGGCCCCCTCTCCTGTGTGCTGTCCGGCGACGAGGACGCGGTCACGCACATCGCCGACTCGCTCGCCGCCCGCGGGCGCCGGACCCGACGGCTGCGGGTGAGCCACGCCTTCCACTCGCATCTGATGGACCCCATGCTCGCCGAGTTCACCCGGGCGGCCGCCCGGCTGGGCTTCGCGGCTCCCGCCCTGCCGATCGTGTCCACCGTGACGGGGGCGCCACTCGACACGGCGGACGCGCTGGGCCCGGAGTACTGGGCCCGGCACGCCCGCCGGACCGTACGGTTCGCGGACGCGGTGTGCCGGCTGCGCGCGGACGGGGTGACCACGTTCGTGGAGATCGGCCCCGATGCCGTACTGACCGCCATGGGCCGTGACTGCCTGAGCGATGACGGTGAACCGGCCGAGTTCGTCCCGCTGCTGCGTCGCGGGCACGCCCAGGAGCGGACCGTAGCCGAGGCGCTCGCACGGCTCCATGTGCGCGGTGTCGTCCCCGACTGGACCACCGTGTACGAGCTCCACCGGCCCCGGCGCATCGAACTGCCCACCTACGCGTTCCAGCGCAGGCGCTACTGGGAGCATGCCGGCACGGCCCGCCCGGCGGATGCCACGGGCCTGGGCCTGGCCACGGGCGGCCACCCCCTGCTGGGCGCCGCCGTACGCCCCGCGGACTCCGACACGCTCGTCCTCACCGCCCGGCTGTCCTTGCTCACCCACCCTTGGCTCGCCGACCACTTGGTGCTGGGCACCGCGCTGTTCCCCGGCGCAGGGCTGGTCGAGCTGGCCCTGCACGCCGGCCGGGAAACCGGCTGCCCGGAGCTGGAGGAACTGACGCTGCAGGCGCCCCTGGTACTGCCCGACGACGGTGCCGTGGAGCTCCAGATTCACGCGGCCGGCAGCGACGCCGGCGGACGGCGCACGGTCACCGTGCACAGCCGGCCCGCCGGATCCGGCGCCGACGTCGAATGGACCCTGCACGCCTCGGGAGTCGTCGCCCCGACCGCACCCGCCACACCGGCGGGCGCCGCCTTCGCCGAGCCCTGGCCGCCGTCCGGCGCCGAACCGGTGGACCTCGCCGGCCGGTACGAGGCACTCGCCGACCAGGGATTCGGATACGGCCCCGCGTTCCGCGGACTGCGCACCGCGTGGCGGCGCGGTACGGAGGTCTTCGCCGAACTGGAGGTACCGGAGCAGGCCGACGGCGACGGATACGGGCTGCACCCGGCTCTCCTGGACGCCGCCCTGCACGCCATCGAACTGGGCGCGCTGCCCGGGGACGACACCACGCGGTTGCCCTTCGCCTGGACCGGTGTCCGCCTGGCAGCTCCCGGTGCGCAGGCGGCCCGGGTCCGCCTGGCACCCGCCGGCCCCGACACGGTCACCCTGGACCTCGCCGACGGCGCCGGACGGCTCATCGCCTCGATCGCCGCCCTGACCAGGCGTCCGGTGGACGCCGGGCAGCTCACGACGGGGCGGCGGGAACCGTTGTTGCGGATGGACTGGTCACCGCTTCCGGCCGCCGCGAGCGGGGGTGACGACACGGTGCGGCCGTCCTGCGCGATCATCGGTGAGGTCGGCTGGGCCGACGTCGATCTTCCCGTCCACGCGGAACTCGCGGGCCTGCCGGTCGAACCACCGGCGGTGGTCCTGGCGTACCTCGCCGACGAGCCGGGGACGTTTGAACGCGACCAGACCGACGTGGCCGACCGGGCCCGGGCCGCCGCCGCCCGTGCTCTGACGCTGGTCCGGCAGTGGCTGGCGGAAGAGCGGTTCGCCGGCTCGCGGCTCGTTGTCGTCACGCGGAACGCGGTGGCCACCCGGCCGGACGAGGACGTGACCGACCTCGCCCATGCCCCGGTGTGGGGCCTGCTGCGATCGGCACGGACCGAACACCCCGAGCGTTTCGCCCTGCTCGACCTCGACGCCGGACCCCTCACGCCCCGGACCCTCGCGGCGGTGCTCGGCGCGTCCGGCGAGTCCCAACTCGCCGTGCGCAGCGGGGCGTTGCTCGCGCCGAAAATGACGCGTGCCGCCGCCGCACCCGCGCCGTCGGCATGGCGCGCGGACGGCACCGTGCTGATCACCGGCGCGACCGGAGCGCTGGGCGCCCGGGTCGCCCGCCACCTCGTCACCGCACACGGCGTGGGCCACCTGCTGTTGGTCAGCCGCCGGGGTGAGGCCGCCCCCGGCGCCGCCGGGCTGCACGCGGACCTCACCGAACTGGGCGCTCAGGTGACGCTCGCCGCCTGTGACACCGCGGACCGCACGGCACTCGGCGGCCTGCTCGCGACCGTCCCGGCCGAGCACCCGCTGACGGCGGTCGTCCACGCCGCCGGCGTCCTCGACGACTGCGTCGTCGAGGATCTGGACGCCGAGCGGCTCGACACCGTTCTGCGGCCCAAGACCGACGCGGCCTGGCACCTCCACGACCTCACCCGCGCACTGGACCTGAACGCCTTCGTCGTCTTCTCCTCGATCCAGGGGCTGCTGGGCGGCGCCGGACAGGCCAACTACGCCGCGGCCAACACGTTCCTCGACGCCCTGGCCCACCACCGCCGGGCCCTCGGCCTGCCGGCCACCTCCCTGGCCTGGGGGCCCTGGGCCGAGGGCGGCATGGCCGACCAGCTCGGTCCGGCCGACCTCAGCCGGTTCACCCGAGCCGGCATACGACTTCTCGACCCCGAGCAGGGTCTGCGGTTCCTCGACGCGGCACTGGCCCGCCCCGAACCGGCCCTCGTCCCGCTCGCCCTGGACACGGCCGCGCTGCGAGCCGCCGGACCCGCGGCCCCGCCCCTGCTGCGCGGCCTCGTCCGGTCCCGAGCCGCGACGCAACCGGGCACGGAGCCCACCGCCCGGCACACCCGGAGCCTCGCGGACCGGCTGGCCGGCCTCGACACCGACGCCCGCAAGAAGGAACTGCTCACTCTCGTACGGGCCGAGACGGCAGCCGTACTGCACCACGACGACGCCCGCGCGGTCGACGTCCGCCGTTCGTTCAAGGAACTCGGCGCCGACTCGCTCAGCGCCCTCGAACTGCGCAACCGGCTCGGCAAGGCAGTCGGCCTGCGACTGTCACCGACCGTCGTCTTCGACCAGCCCAGCCCGGCCGACCTGGCCGCCTGGCTCGAATCGGAGCTGCGCCCGGCCCAGGACGACGAGCCGTCACCACCACCCACCGCGAGCGACACCGACGACGACCTGATCGACGCCATGGACGTGGCGGACCTCGTCCGCATGGCACGCCACGGCATCGAGCCCTGACCAGGACCGGGAGAGGGAAGTCATGACCCACGCGCCAGCGAACCAGGAAGTCGTCGCGGCCCTGCGCGACGCCCTGAAGGAGACCGCCCGTCTGCGCCGGGAGAACCACACCCTCCAGGCCCGCGCCGGTGAGGGGGTTGCGGTGGTGGGGATGGCGTGTCGGTTGCCGGGTGGGGTGGTGTCGCCGGAGGGGTTGTGGGAGTTGGTGGTTGCGGGTGGGGAGGGGGTGTCGGGGTTTCCGGTGGATCGGGGGTGGGATCTGGAGGCGTTGTTCGATGCGGATCCTGATCG
>NZ_JBFBBE010000248.1:0-4512 GCF_040682555.1 Streptomyces sp. NPDC051172 | reverse complement strand
AACCCGCCACCGAACGCGTCACCTACACCCTCCAGCTCCACCCACTCACACCACGACCGCAGTCATCCTGAAACGATCAAGGAAGCGACGTTGCGGGGCGGCTTACCGCAATGGCCAGCGCCCGATCGGACGGTCTTGGTCGTCGGCCGGGGGCACGCCCGGTGTCTGGTCAACCGGTGACGGTCGCGCCTTGCGGCCGAGTCCAGCTCGGCGGCAACCGCGGTCGCATCGACAGTTGCCACTGTGGCCGCAACATCCGCACCCCAAGGCGGGCCTCGTGGGTCGCTATCTCCTGCCCGTGTCCGCCGTCGTGCGATTCGGTCGTCGACCGGAGCGGTCGGCGCGGCGCAGCCGAACACCTCATATTCGGCCGGGACGTCAGGCATCACGGCCGTGTCCCATTCCCCCGTCGCGAGGACAGATTTCAGATGAAGCCAGGACCCCTCAAGGCTCTCGGTGCCGCCACGCTCGGTCTCTTCGTCGCGGCAGCCTGGGCCGGTACCGCGTCCGCGGCCACCGCAGTTGTCGAGTCGGCCGCAGACACCGCCGTCGCAGCGTGGCAGACGTTTCCCGTTCAGCAGGTCGGCCAGTTGGCTCCTGCGGGCGGCCCGGTCGTCCGTGGTGCCGACGAGATGATGAACAGTCAACTACCGCAACGGGTAGGTAGGACGGCGGACATGGCTTTGGACGACAAGGGCAACAAGGGCCTGCTCGGCCTCGTGCCCCCTGGGGTGATTCCGGCCAAGAGCCTCTCCCTCGGCCGCTGACGAGGGGGCCCCGTGAGCCAGTGCGCGACCACGACAACCAGAGGCCACGTCACGCCACCGACGAGCAGAAGGCGGCTTCGACAGCGGCGCTGGACGTCCCCGTCGACATCGCCACGGCGGACCCCGCGACGGTGTTTCCCATGGTGTCGATCACGCCGCAGCGAGTCATCAATGACAGCCCGCTCGGTTGGGTGGCCCAGATCCGTGGCACGAACGAGCAGTACGTGTACGCGCGCACGTTCCTCAACCGCAGCGGGCCGCCCTACGGATGGCTGCTAGCTGGGGCCGGCTTGTACGAGTGCCGAGACGTCGGGGTGCAAGGGAAGTTCTCGTGCTTCTTCGAGGTCAAGGGCACCTTCCGCCGCAGGGTGCGGTTGGTGACCCCCGAGGAAGCCGCACGGATGGCGAGCCGTATGGGAGCGCGACCGGCCGAGTGACGGAACGCTAGGCGCCTCGGGCTACGGAGTCGGGGTGGCCGGTGAACAGACACATCGACGGCTATGCACTGCCGCCGACGGCAACCTTGTTGGGTCTGTCACCGCTGCCACCAGCGCCACGCGGGCCGTCCCAGTACACGATTCTCAGCAGCCAGTAGCAGCCGAGGAGCGCGTACCAGCCCAGGACGAGCTCCCACCACAGCACCCAGACCAGCAGCTTCATCGAGAAGACGCACAGTCCGGCGAATCCGCCGGCCGGCCCCGAAGACGGGCACTGAAACCCGCAACGGCCCGATGCCGCCGGAAAGTCGCACTCCCATGACGCCCTCGTCTCTCGCGCGTCCCCTGCGCGTGGATGCCCGGGATCGTAGCCGGGTGACGGCTCGCCCTTGGGGAGTTCAGGAAGAACCACCCATCGGGCGGAATTCCGTGCGCTGGTCAGCCGCCCTTCTGCCTGGTGATGACGGCAGCCGTCACATCGACGAACACGTTCCGCGCCACTCCGCCCTCGGCCCTCGCCAACTCCCGGAGTCGTCCCCGCCCCTCCTCGTCAGGCTCGGCGTCCGCCGCAGCCAGGAGCCGTCGCGCCACCTCGTCGACGAACTGCTCCGCCGTCGGCCGCTGACCGCGGCCCCGCCCTCGTTTGTGGCTGAGGACGGGGAGCACGTTACGCACACTTACCCGGCGTTAACAGACTGCCGCGTCATCAGTAGTCTGAACGACGTTGTACTGGTTGTACACGAACCTGTTCCATGCGAAGTGGTTGCCGCATCCGTAATTATTCGGGTTGCTCCAGAATTCCTGCTGTGACGTGTTGTTCCACGGGGGAGTATCCACGCACCAGAGGTTTGAGGCGCCAGAAGGCCCGCATTCTTCGAGCGTCACGGTCCAACCGCTGTGGCTCGCGCGAAACGAATCCCATACCCACAGATAGCCGAAATACTCGTTACATGAGCGGGAGTAGTACTGCTTCAACGAGGCTGCGGTCTGACCCCCGACAGTCACGTAGGCGGTCGGCCCAAACTGCGTGACATCGGAGCATCCAGACGGAGTAGCGGCACTTGCGCTCCCCGTGAAGCCCACGACCGGAGCAATGGAAATAGCCGCGACCGCGATAAATCGCGAGATCAATCGGCGCATGAAACTTCCCCCTCTAGTGCCTGATGCAGACGAATTGCTGAATTCGAAGCGGGTGCGCACTTTTACGTGCGGCAAAGGTGCGCCTTCAATTCGTCGAGATCCTAGGGGTGGCACGCATCGTGTGGAGTGTCTGGATGCACAGTGACGAAGGGGTTGCGGTGCCGAAGTGCACAGTGAGCCGGGAGCGCGCAGGCAGGGCCCGGCGATCCGGGCCGCTGCCCTGCATGAGGTCGCGCGTCGGTACATCTGCCGGGAAGCCTGAGTAGACGACTGCGGCCCGCTGCCGGGGGAGTGGCAGCGGGCCGAGGGGCGGCCGGAGCATGGGCCGCGCGAGGGTTGGAGGAAGCGTGGGGCGTCTTCAGCGGGTGCGGGACGCGCCTGGCCCTCCTGACCGCCTGGGGGGGCAGGACCGGGAGGGCCGTCTGCGTTGCTCGCCTCGGCGGGCGCGCTTGCCAACGGTTCAGCCGGGGCGAGCAGCTTGTGGGCCCGTCCGCCCACTCTCGCATGGGGTGCGCGGGCGGACGGGCGTTTTCGGGTGGCGGCCGCCCATGTGGGGGAGCAGGGGCGGCCGCCCCGCCCGCTGCGGCCACCCATGCACACGGCAGCGGACACGGGACTCCACCCATCTGCCACCGGGGGGAGCAGAAAGACGGGGTCGTACACGGGGGGTCAGGCCCTAGTAGGACTCCGTTAGGTCTGCGTGTTGACCTTGCTCAGGGGCACGGTGAGTGTGTGGACGCACATGAAGTGAACCGTGTTCGGGCGATGTTGGCGTTGTTCATGGCGGCGTTTGAGTCCCTGCTTGCCCCGATCAACCGGGGAGCGCCCGGCCTTGTCGTCGCCGGACGGGGCCTTGGTGATGCAGCCGTCTACCGAGATGTCGCCTAACTCCAGGCCGATCACCCGGTCGTACGCCTCCAGGGCGAGAGCGTGGAGCGTTTGGAGATCCCTTGCTCAGCCCACTCCTTGACGCGTCGGTGGATGGTGCGGTCGGAGCATCCAGGTGTCGAGATGCGCTCATAGCCCGAGCCGTGGACCAGGGCGAGCACCACGTGCTCGAAGACCGTCCGGTCGGGAACTCGGCGGCGGTGACAGCAGAGTGGATGGCTCGTAGCGAACTCCTCCCTGGTGGGCAGGGGTGCGGCGAACTGATCCCAGAGGGGTTCGAGCAGGCCAGATGGCAGCGCGGGCACGACTGTCCTTCGTGATCACTGTGGTTGCCTCAACGGTGATCCCTTCCAGATTCCGTTGAGGACAGGGAAGCGAAGACGGTGGAGGCCGCGCTGGTCTGTCGTGCAGAGTGCCGGGAGCGACGCCAGAGGAGTGCGACCCCGATGGCGATCAGGGCGGCCACGGCAACGGCGGGGCCGCCCAGCGTGAGGATCTGCTGGAGAGACGTCGCTGCGGCGTAGCCGACGCCGGCTTCGGCTGTGGCCCACAGGCAGGCGGCGGTGACGCTGTAGGGGGCGATGCGGCGGTAGGGCAGCCGGGTCACCAGTGCAACGCGCCTTCGGTGTCTCAAGGCTGTCGCGTCGGTTGGCTACGAGGCGGTCTTTGTCCCGATGCCGTGGCAGGCACGGATCCCCCGGTGATCGTGAGAACTCCATGATCGGGCGAACCGTGTCTGCCCCGCTACAGCCGCCCAACTCGGCATCTACTGGCGGATGCCCTTAAGTGGCTCACCAGTACGAGATCGGGCTTGTCGACGAGGTCGGCTGGGTGGCGCCCGTTTGCACTACGAGCTCGCTGTCGTAGGCGTGCCCCGGGGTGGCATGGATGTGCCACGGGCCGCCGTGCATGTCCTTACAGGCTACCCCGGTGGACCAGACCCTTGTGTTCGCGGTTATGTCCCAGAGTGTGAACTCCACCGACTGGCAATGGGCAGGGAGAACGTTGATGTAGAAGTCCGGCAGTACGTCACTGCCACTGGCGCTGATGCACGCCGCGATACCGGATCCGTAGGGGTCGCAGCCGCCGCCGCTGGCGGCGCTGGCGGGTGTGGCCGCGAGGAGGCCGGTGGCGGCGATGCCGGCGGCAATGGCTCCGCCTGCGAGCTTTCGGGCGAGGTTCATGGAGTGACTCCGTCGGGAATCTTGAGGCCCGGGGTCATTTGCCTTGGCGCCACCACAGGGGTCGGGGCAGGCCGCGTGCGTCGAGGTACTGCTGGA
>NZ_JBFBBE010000247.1:0-4745 GCF_040682555.1 Streptomyces sp. NPDC051172 | reverse complement strand
CCGGATGACAGGGAAACCGTCATGTCCGGTTCGGCGGGAGGCCGCGCGGAACAGGACCTGTCACAGCAGGCACCTCACCGCGCGGCCGACCCAACTGCGTGGCTGGTCAACTGCCGTCGTCTGGTGAGGGATTACGAGCGCAGTTCCGCGGCGCACGAGGCGTATGTGAAGTGGGCGATGGTCACCTTGATGACCCGCCGGCTCGCCGCGGCGGGGCCGACACCCGCACCACAGGCGTCGGCCTCAGCGTGAGACGGGGCCGAAGGAACGGCCGTCCTCGCTGGCCAGCCAGCACCGTTCGACCAGCCGCTTGAGCTGCGCGCGGACGCCTTCGATCCGGCTGCGGCCGGCTCCTTCGCCGAACAGGGCACGGACCACGTCCACCACCCGCACCGGCGCGTTGGCGCCCGACACGAACGCGACGATCTCGCAGTACAGGCCGGGCAGCCGGGCCGGATCGGCCCCGTCGCTTCACTGCGGCACATACCGCGAGGCGGACTCCGCCCCGCCCGTGCCCGGTGAGGACGCCGCGGCGTCGCCCACGTCCGCAGCCGCCGGCCCGTGGGCCGCACCGTCCACGCTGTCGGACCGGTCCTCGGCCCTGCCCTGCCGCAGTTCCTGCTCGACCTCCTCGAAGATCTCACCGCCGATACGCCAGCGCGTGACCTGCTCTTCGACCTGGTCGGCCTCCCGCTGCAACACCGCCATCCGCTCGCGGAGTTCGGCGGCCCGCGTCTCGAGATCGCGCAGGCGGCGCTTCATGACAGCAGCGGGTGTGGGCACGGCGGGCCTCCGGGCTCGATGACGAGAACGCCGTCACCCTGCACGCCCGAAACCGAAGATCACAAGCTGCAAACATCCAGCTCAGACACCTGATCGCTTGGAAAACAGCTACTGACACGCGTGCTCTCGGCGCAACTACCGCCGTGGCAACAAGCCGTGGTCCCCTGGATGACTCCCATCGCCAACCTATCATTCGAGCTCACAGGCATCGCAGACCCGTCGGCTGACCGGGGCGCCCGGCACGATTTTCCTCTCCTCGAGGTGATCAGCGCAGCGACTCTGGCGTTCCTATCATGTAACTGCTCGTAGCAGGAGATCTGGTGGCGCAGCCACCGCTGAAGCCAGCGCGGCAGCCCGGCCAGGTTGTCGCCGCCGTGCACCGGCCCCTGCTCGTGCACATGGGCGCGGGCCCGGTACCAGGCACGCTGCCAGTCGACGGGCCAGGGCGGGTTCCACCACGCATTCAGGCGTCGAAGCTGCTCCGCTTGTTCCATGGTCAGCGACGCCGCATCGGCACGCCGGTTGGCCAGCCACCGCCCTAGATCAAACCCCTCCTGCACCCGGCCATCGGTGTGCGCGACGGCCAGATGCCCGAACCGCTCCACATGAAGACGAGCTTGATCGAGGCCTTCGGCGAACAACTGCGCATGCCGCTGCTCCAAGCCCCGGCCTTGCCCGGCCCGCCGCGGCACTCTCAACTCTTCCCGCCAGCCTCTCTGCGCCGTCGGTTCGCCATGTCCTGCCGCACCCGAACCCCTACGTGCGCCAGGACCTGCGCTCAGAGGGTCTGCCAGCCGGCGCAGGCCCATTCCTACTTCCACCGGCCGGTGCGCGCTGTGCACCCACCACAGCCCATACCGCCCCTGCTGCGCCAACGACCCCGCCGGACGGCGCTGCTCACGGACCGCCGCGCGAGCCCAGGACGCCAACGGCCCGCCATGGCCGTCCGCTTCCAGCTCAACCAGCCACTCCCGTCCCAGCCGCTTGCCCAAGGCGGCAGCAAACCGCTCACCGCTACCCCGGCCGCGCACCAAAGCACCCGAACGGTTCTCAGCGACCAGCTGCTGCATCCGCGGGTCCACCAGAGCTTCCGCTACCGCGACGACCTCCGGGAACATCACCACGTCCCGTACCAGCAGCCGCCACTGCTCAACGCTCCAGCCCGCCGGATCCGGACACCACCGGCGCGTAGCCGCCACCAGCTGCTCTAGGCGCGGCCCCCATACCGTCTCCCGCTCCCAGAAATCCCCCCGCCCCCACCACCCGCACACCACCGCACGCGCTAGCCCGAACACCTGACGAGGCGCCGCGTCGGCCGCCTGCCCTATCCGCTCCACCCGGTCCCACTGACGCTGCGCCCGGATCAACTCCATCACCAGATTCCCGGCATCAACGAATTCCACCGGATGGCCTTCGCCCACCTCCAGCAGCCACCGGCCATGCCGCGCACACAGCCGCCGCCACTGCGGCCAGTACGCCCAGACCGGCGCCCCACCGCTGCCACGCCGGGCCGCGCACAACCTGCAGCCGAACACCACCGGCCCCCACTCCGAAGCCCCCGACTGCCACCTCGCCCACCCCTGCCCGTCCTCGCCACGGCCAGCCAGCTCCGTCGGCCCTGCCGTCCAGGACGGCAACGCCCGCGCGAGATGGCCTGCCGGCACACGACACCACCCGGCCAACTGCCCCTGCACCACTGCGTTCAGGAGCACCTCACCGTCGGGACGCGCACCATGTCTTTGATGCACGGGATTTGCCCACTGCCACCCCGCCGTCAGGTCGGTTACCTGCAGCCGGTAGGCGGACGCCACCCGGTGCAGAAAAGACCACGTCGTTTCCCCTGGAAGGGGTGTCACCCGCAGGGCCGCCTCCACAGCATCGATTTCCGCCCAATTCGCTCTTGCTTCCTGGTCGCTGCGGTGCAACCCGGCGACCCCGGAGACCGACTGGTCAAGACGGCACGGTGCGTGACCGGTATGAAGAGCGCACCGGCTCTGCTTGGAGACCCCCGGCGCGGGGCAGCCGCCCGGCCGGGGGAAGCGTAGGAACCAGAGGAGCAGAGCGACTGTGACAGGACGTCAGACGGAGTCCTGGTCAGGAGTATCGGTCTCGGCTGCCAGAGCCTTTTCCGCGAACTCACTCACCAGGAGCCTGACTTGGGAAGCGGGCACGACCTGTTCCCACCGGTAGGTGGACGTATGGTGCCAGCAATGGAGACGGAAGCGGACCGACCCATCTCCCTCCACCGCACCCCACGGATATCGGGGCGGCTGCGTACATGAGTCGTGAGGTTCGAACACAAATGTGCGGAGCACGACGTCGGGGTGGTGCCGCGGCGGCAACATACCTTCACGACGGCAGCCGTCGCACTGTAAGAGGTGCTGTACCGCGCCCGGGCGGTTGATGAACTGGTAGCCGCCACCTTCGTACGTATTGCAGCTAGCGCACACTGGACCACGGACGAATCCGTGCTCGTGGCAGTGGTCCCAGTACATGGCCTGCCGCGGGCTGGGGCACAAGACGCACAGGAATGCGTCCGGTTGCGAGTTCTTCGGAAGCGACTTGTACTGCCTGCCCCGCAGATGGCCTTTGTACCGGCGGGCGGCGGCGCTGGTGCATGAGGGACACAGGGTGGTGTATCCGGCAGTGCTGGAGGAACGCCATTCCCAGATGTCTCCTTGGGCTCCGCACCGGCTGCAGCGGGCGGCCTTTTCAGCGAACTGGGCGGTGATTTGCTCCGCCCGGTCGAGAAGGGCGGCGTAGGCACGCGGGACCATCCAGATCGCGCCGGACCACGTCAATAGCGGCAGTGGGCGGGTGGAGGCGATACTCCGTTGGCCGTAGCGTGCTTCGACCTGTTCCCAGGTTGCCCCGCACCCCAGCCCGTGTTGGTTCGGCCGGGTGCGGTCGCACGGTTGTTGGCCTTCGCACTGGCAGCCGTTGGCGGTCTGGTCCTCGTAGGCGACTTGGTCGAACCAGTTCATGATCTGTAAACGCCACGTGTGTCCGCGGTCGGTGGGTAGGGGACGGGCGTCGACCAGATCGTCGAGATCGATCGCGAGCGAGGCCAGCTGTTCGCCGGCTTTGCGGATGTCCCGTTCGTCCAGCCGCCACTTGTTCTTGTGTTTGTAGCCGCGGACGGCGACGTCTCCGATGAGTACGTGGTCACTGGTCTGGAAGGCGTAGCGGGCCATGTTTGCCGGGGCTGCAGGAACGGGGCAGCCTTTCGTCAGTTCCTTCAGTAACTGGCTCGCGTATTCGGGGCTGATGAGCGGCATGATGTATCTCCTTGCACGCGTTGAGGAAAGGGCGGGGGACCGCGGGGGAAGAGCCGCCCGTGGCGGTCCACGGTCGGCGATGCTGTGCGGCATGCGCCGACCTGGTAGCGGATGGACCCGCTGTGAGCCAGGGGACGTCACAGGTACGGTGCTCTCCCTGGTCGTCGCGGGGGAAGTGGTTCCCACCCGCTGGTCAGGAAGGCTGCTCTGGCCTGCTCCGACAAGGCGCGAGTACGACCGTCGCCGAGGAGAGCGGCGCGGTCGCTGTACTCGGCGGGCCGTGCCACGGACTGGTCCACCGTCCATAAGCGGTCATCGCTGGTGCCGTCTGCCACGGTGAGCAGCCACTGCCGAAGCGGATCCGCTCGTGAGGCCTCCCAGCCGCGGGCGCGGCTACAGGCACCCAGCCAGTCCGCGAGCCACGGCCTGCCGATGCGGAGGCCAACCTCCTGGAGGAACAACCCCTCGGCGGCAGCAGCGCCTACAGTTGCGACGCTCAAGCGCAGGCGCTGCTGCCAGCGGCCGTCCCCGAGTAGCCGGGCGACGGCAATCGTTTCCGGATAGGCCAGCAGGGCATGAGGCACGATGGCCGCCGGCGGGCACCCCGTGACCGCGGCGAGTCGGCGCACCCGGTCCTGCCAGATGGTCTCCGATCTCCATCGCTGCACCTGCCACGACCACACC
>NZ_JBFBBE010000246.1:0-4859 GCF_040682555.1 Streptomyces sp. NPDC051172 | reverse complement strand
TCCAGCAGTACCTCGACGCACGCGGCCTGCCCCGACCCCTGTGGTGGCGCCAAGGCAAATGACCCCGGGCCTCAAGATTCCCGACGGAGTCGCTCGCTGATCGTCAACTCGACCTGGACACCAGCCCGTCGGGTCTGTTCGAGGAGCGTGTTGAGGTCGTCGAGGCCGCCAGGCAACCATTCGGCACCGTCGTCATCGCGCAGGACACCCAGCAGTGAACGCAGCTCTACCAGGGTGTCTCTGCTCGTCGTCCCGATCGCGGCCAGGGACTTCGCGGCCTCGTCAGGCCGGCTGCCGATGACGTGGTGGCCGACGCCCGCCTGGACCGCGACGATGCTGAGGCTGTGCGCGACGACGTCGTGCAGCTCCCGGGCGATGCGCATGCGTTCCTCGACGAGGAGGAGCTGTGCCCGCTCTTCGGCCTGCTCGACCAGGCCTCGGGTATAGGCGCGTCCCTGTCTGGTGGACCATCCGATCGCCCAGGCGGCGGCCTCGACGACGAGGACTTGGATCATCCCCGGCCACCCCCAGGAGCGCCCTGTTATGCCCTGCAGAGGGATCATCAAGGCGAGTTGTGCGGCGCCCGCCACCACGCCCGCGTACGCCGCAACACGCGCGGGCCGGGTGACCGCCACCTCGTACACCAGTAAGGCAGTCGCCAGGATCCCCGTCATGCCGACCGCTGCCTCGGTGGCCATCGCCACCGACGCCACCGCCAGTCCAGGCAGTGGCAGCAGCCGCCGGACGGCGACAGCCAAGACCAACGAGCACGTCAGCACGGCGTGCCATGCCGGCCAGCCCGTGCGATGCGTGCCAAGCGTCCACCACAAGACGTTCCACGCCATCAGGACTACAGCCAAAAGCACATCCAGCGCGATCAGCTGATTGGTCGTCAGCCCCCTGGCACGGGACGCCGCGTCATGCCTCACCATCACGACTCGCACGCATTCGACCCTAGCCGGGAGAGCGATCATCCGCCTCTGTCCAGAGACAGAGATCAGCCGGTCATTCCATGGCCAGATCCGCGGGGCGGGCACCCTCTGCCAGGGTCGGCCACATGGATCTCTCCCGGACCTCCGCCCGCCGATGGCTTTTCCCCGTGCCCTGGGGCTTCGCCCTGCTCGCCACCGCGTCGTCCCTGACGTACGGCGGTGATCACGCGGTGAACGCCTGGGCCTCGACCAACCTGGCCAATATGGGAGATCACCCTGTGGAGGCGCTCATCGCCTCCACCTTCCTGTTCGGCCCCGATCCCTGGGCCTGTCTGCGCAGCATCGCCCTGGCCGGGGCCATACTGGCGTTTCTCGTCATCCGGTTCGGCAACATGCGGGCGTGCGCACTGATCGCGGCCGGCCAAGTCCTCGGCACACTGGTGAGCGAAGGACTGCTGGCAGCGCGGATCATGGCGGGCCAAGCAGACCCCGCGCTGCGTGCGACGTTGGACGTCGGCCCGTCCTACGTGATCGTCTCGGCCCTGGCCGCCGTGGCGGTAGCGGGAGCCCGGCGGTGGCACCGGTGGACCGCGCTCGCCGCGCTCGCGGTACGCGCACCACACATCACGAGCGGCCTCACCACGCTGGGGGTCACTCCCGTCGGCCACGTGACAGCACTGTCCACCGGCATGCTGCTCGCACGGGGTCTGCAGTCGTCCGACGCCCGCCACCGCTACCTGCACCCACTGACGGTACGCATAGCGCCGCTTCAGACCGAGGGGCGTACCCATGATCGCGTACGTTCTGTGGTCCGGCCACCAGCACGGCGTCGGGTCACACCCCACGACGGAGTGGACAGGACGGCGGTCAAGCCAAGTACCCCGTTCGAGACGCACTGGCGCACTTCCACCCCGACCGGCATCGCCCGTGTTCCCAGCAAGGATGAGTGCTGCTCAGGCGAATAGTCCCACCACAACACGGTCCTTGGCCGGGTGCTCCCGGCCGGGCGGATGCATGAGTGCAGGGCCTCTCGATAGCTCGGGTTTGCGACCACTCGAGTGCCAGGAGGCCCTGTTGTTCCAGTCTTGCGTGACGATCCCTGTCTCGCCCAGCTCCCGTGTATCGACCCCGCGACCGGGACCTTTACCATTCGACCGCCGGCACCGGCTCCGGTGCCTTCTGCACGGCCGCATCACCGGGGACGGCCAAGGCCTCGGCCGGCTCCACCCGCCCCCGGGCAGCTGTCTCCCGCTCCTCCAGCAAATTCATCACCGACGCGACCGGCCACCTCCCCGTCGTCGAGGACGAACTGATCGCCCGAACGCTCCCACGACGACACCGGAACCATGCCTGAACAGCAGAAAGTCAGTGATCACATCCGGTAGGACAACGGCTTCCAAAGACAAGCCGAGAGGCCGGTACGCGGGTCGCTGTCCGTTCTGCTACTTCGGTTGGGTGCAGATCCCTCGAGCCCAGGCCATGGCGGCGCAGAACGCCTCCGGCATCCCCCTCGACCTGGTCGCGCTCGTCACCCCGCTGCCCGGCGACAGCACACCGGTGCCGGGCGAGATCATCGAGCATCAGGCACACGCGGTCGGCCACGCCGCCGTCCTCCTCGCAGACCGGAGCGTCCTCCTCGCCCGCGACATGCTCTCCGACCTCCTCATCCCGCTCCTCGACGTCCGCCAGAACGGTCAGGTGGGCTCCCTACGAGGGGGCACTCGACCGGCTGGATGAGGCCGCCGTCCACGCCGATGTCATGATCCCCGGCCACGGCACGGTAGCCGAAGGGCCCGAGATGGCGGCCCGCATCGCCGCCGACCACGCCTACATCGACGCGCTCCGGCAAGGAAAAGAGCTCCCTGGACCGACGTCTGGGACCGCACGCGGACTGGCTGTACGGCCCTCACGGAACGAACCACGAGCAGGCCCGAAAACGATAAGGGCCTTGTGACGCACTGGGGCCCTGGCCAGTAGGCCAGGCCGGATCAACACCCAGGGCGGTGAGCACATCAGGCTGCACCATGACACACGCTCGAGAACCGCAACAAGGAATCCCCCTGAGGAACCACACCACTCCAGACAGCGTGACTGCCGCCCGCGACCACACCGCGGTACACAAGCCGACGCACCACACCGTCCCGCGCGATCCACAACCCAACCGAAAGACCGCCAAGACCGCGCCCGGCGCAGACGCGCACAAGCAGCACCACCGCCCGGCTCCACGTGGATCCGCGCTCATCAGCACGCTGCCGCATCGCCCATCGCCTCAAAAGGGGTCGCTCTGAGATCAGTTCACCTGCGTGGGATACGCGTGCGACCGTTCCTGCGGGAGGGCGAGCGCGGTTCACGCGGTGGCTACCCCGCCAAGTTCTTCAAGGCCCGTTACCGGGCGCGGAACTCCGTGGAACGGGCAGAGATCAAGACGGGGAAGCAATTCGGAGCCGTGGCTACGCGTTATGACAAGCGCGGCTACGCCGGCCTGGGCACGTAACCGCTGCTGCCCTGATCATCCGGCACCGACCCTGACAGACGTAACCAGGCAACAGGAGATCAACCATTCGCCCGCTCTGCCGCGCTGCGTTCCACACAAAATTCGTTGCCCTCGGGGTCATGCAGCGTCACCCACCCGGTGCCGTCGGGACGTCGGTGGTCCCCCTGGAGTGTGGCACCGAGCAAGAGCAGGCGCTCGACCTCCTCATCCCTGGTGCGGTCCTGGGGTTGGAGATCCAGGTGCACTCGGTTCTTCACCGCCTTGCGGTCATCAACCCTGAGGAACAGCAGGGTGGCAGCAGCAGTCGTGACCATGGCTTCCGGATCCCCCGGAAAGTCGTCATCGGCCAGCGAGCCGTCCAGGACCTGGGCCCAAAAGCCCGCGAGAACGAACGGGTCTGCGGCATCGACAGTGATATGGCGTATCAGGGAACTCATACCCAAAGCCGATCATGAATGTCGCCCACCGTCCAGAGGCGGCCAGCCTCGACACCGATCACCTCCCCAGGCTCCAAGAATTATCCCGCAACACCGTCTCGTCCCCAACGTCTGCTGTCCTGCCGACTCGCGCCTCTTCGCGCTGGTGCGTACAGGGAGCGCGTGGCACGGCAGCGCGGGAGGCGGTCAGTCCAGAGCAGCGATCACCGCCTCAGACACCATCGCTCCCGCCTCCTGGATCCGTTGACGCATGTTCCCTTCGTACAGCCAGGCGCAAGCCTCGATTGCCGGGAAGAGTTCGGCGAGGATCAACGCCGCACGCTTCGGTACGTGGGGGTGTTCCCGCCAGGCTGTCCCGCAGTGATCGATCTCCTCCTGCAGCTGAAGAAGCGCCTGCTCATCGAACCCCTCGTTCATACGCAGGTGGCTCACGAAACGATCGGCCGCCTCTTCCAGACGACTGACCAAGTCTGTCTCCACATGCGCCTCCGTCTCGGGCACTTCGCTGCACGGTGGGACGATCTTCTCGTGGCCAGCGTGAGCACGGCGTCACAGCCGTATTGGACAGGCGCATTCACCGGGCTGAGTCCCGCCGCTTCGCCAACTGGTGACCGCCCTGCGCCGCGAGGGAGCCGACACCGTCCGCCATGGCCGGCCGTGGGGCCTTCCCCTGGAGGACCGCGTCCTGCTGATCGGCGTACAGGCGCACACAAACTTGACGCTGCGCCAGCTCGCTCGGCTGTTCGGCATTTCGAAGTCTGCGGCAACAAAGGCGAGACAGTTGATCATTTCGGGACTGCCTTTCGGCAAGCGCCTTTTCACCGTCTCGGCCAACTGCTGCCGGCGCACCTCACGGCCTGCGGGCCGACGGCTGCGGTACTTGTAGAACCACGACCATGCATGGTCCTTTGGCCGCCGATCGCCCCGCCGACGGACGCCGGGTTCGCCACGGCTGTTTGAGCTGGGCCTTCCCGCCGCCGGGCGTGACGCCCGGCG
>NZ_JBFBBE010000245.1:0-4892 GCF_040682555.1 Streptomyces sp. NPDC051172 | reverse complement strand
CGCCTACGCGGCTCGGCTCGCCGGCGCGGCCCCGGTATGGACCGAACTGCCCGTCCAGTACGCCGACTACACCCTGTGGCAGAGGGACCTGCTCGGCTCCGAAAAGGACCCCACCAGCACGGCCGCCCGCCAGTCCGCCTTCTGGCGCGACGCCCTGACCGCGCTCCCCGTCGAACTCGACCTGCCCCTCGACCGGCCACGCGGCCCCGCGACGGCCGCCCGGCACGGCGCCCGGGTCCCCGTCACCATCGACGCCGAAGTCCACACCCGCGTCACGGAGTTGGCCAGGCGGACGGGCGTGACCCCGTTCATGGTGGTCCAGGCCGCCCTCGCCGTCCTGCTGTCCCGACTCGGAGGCGGCACCGACATCCCGCTCGGCACACCGATCGCCGGACGCACCGAGGAAGCCCTGCACGATCTGGTCGGCTTCTTCCTCAACACCCTGGTCCTGCGCACCGACGTCTCCGGCGACCCCACCTTCGCCGAACTCCTCACCCGTGTACGGGAGACGGACCTCGCCGCCTTCGAGAACCAGGACCTCCCCTTCGAACGCCTGGTGGAGATCATCGCTCCACCGCGCACCGCGGCACGCCACCCCCTCTTCCAGGTGATGCTGTCCTTCGACACCAACACCGAAGCCGCCTTCGACCTCCCCGGACTCGACATCGGCGAATTCGAGATCCCCGGATCCGAAACAGCCAAATTCGACCTCAACTTCGAGTTCGAGGAGCGGTTCGGTCCGGCGGGACAGCCGACCGGCATCAAGGGGATACTCGAGTACGCCACCGACCTGTTCGACCACCACACGGTCCAGGCATTGGCCGAGCGGCTCAGCCGGCTGCTCGGAGAACTGACCTCCGACCCCGACCGGCCCATCGACCTGGCGGACCACCAGACGCAGACCCGCGGGTTCCGCAGCGAACTCGGCGAGGTCGAGGCGGTACTCACGGGGTATCCCGGCATCGCCGAGGCCACGATCGTCGCCCGCGAGGACATCCCGGGCGGCAAGCGTCAGGTCGGCTACGTGGTGCCCGGCCCCGGCCTTGACCCGGAAGTCGCCGTACGGCTGCCCGCGATCCTGCGCGAGCACGCTGCCGGGCTGCTGCCCGCGCACGTGGTGCCGGCCGCGGTCGTGGTCCTGGACCGGCTGCCGTTGACCGCCAACGGCGAGCTCGACCACGAGGCCCTGCCCGCACCGGACCCCGCCGTCGTGGCCGCCCGCCGTGCTCCGAGGACCGTCCAGGAAGAGATCCTGTGCGCCGCGTTCGCCAAGGTGCTGAACCTGGAGCTCTCCACCGTCGGCATCGACGACAACTTCTTCCTTCTCGGCGGCCACTCCCTGCTCGCGACCCGGCTGGCCGCCCACATCCGCGCCCTGCTCGGGGTCGAACTCGGCATCCGTACGCTGTTCGAAGCCCCCGTCATCGCCGCCCTGGCCAAGGCGCTGGCCGGGGCGGGCCCCTCGCGTCCGGCCCTGGTGACCGCGGATCGTCCGGAGCCGCTGCCGTTGTCGTCCGCGCAGCAGCGGTTGTGGTTCCTGCACGAGTTGGAGGGACCGAGCGCCACCTACAACATCCCGGCGGTCATCAGGCTTTCCGGTGTGCTCGACACCGGTGCGCTGGACGCGGCGTTGCGGGATGTCCTCGGGCGCCACGAGGTGCTGCGCACGCTCTTCCCGTCGGTCGAGGGACGGCCGTACCAGCGGGTGGTGCCGGTCGAGGAGCTCGGCGAATTGCTCACCGTGGAACCGGTCGGGCCGTCCGGCCTGACCGCGTCGATCGGCGAGGCGGAGGGCCACTGCTTCGACCTCTCGGCCGAAGTGCCGTTCCGGGCCTGGCTGTTCGAAGCCGGTGCGGACGAACACGTGCTGGTGCTGCTCGTGCACCACATCGCCGGTGACGGCTGGTCGCTGGTGCCGCTGGCCCGAGACTTCTCCGTGGCGTACACAGCGCGCCTGGCCGACCAGGAACCCGGATGGGCGCCGCTACCGGTCCAGTACGCGGACTACACACTCTGGCAGCGTGAACTGCTCGGCGACGCGCAGGACCCCGAGAGCCTGCTGAGCAAGCAACTGGCCTACTGGCGCCACGCGCTGTCCGGCATACCGGAGGAACTGCCGCTGCCCGTCGACCGTGCCCGCCCCGCCGTGGCCACGCATCAGGGCGGGAGCGTGACGCTGGAGATCCCCGAGCGGCTGCACGCCCGGGTCGCCGAACTGGCCCGGGACGAAGGCGCGACGGTCTTCATGGTGCTCCAGGCCACGTTGGCCGTGCTGCTCTCCCGGCTCGGCGCCGGCCAGGACATCGTGATCGGAACCCCGACGGCCGGGCGCACCGACACCGCGCTCGACGACCTCGTCGGCTTCTTCGTCAACACCCTCGTCCTGCGCACGGACGTGTCCGGCGGTCCGTCATTCGGCGAGCTGCTCGCCCGGGTGCGGGAGCAGGCGCTCGACGCGTTGGCGCACCAGGACGTACCGTTCGAGCGCCTGGTCGAGGAGCTGGCCCCGGCCCGTTCCATGGCCCGCCATCCGCTGTGCCAGGTCATGCTCGCGCTCCAGAACAACGCCGATCCCGTGCTCCAGCTGCCCGGCCTGCGCACGAGCGTCCTGCCCGACGAGGACACCCCGGCGAAGTTCGACCTCTCCTTCGACCTGCGCGAACGCTTCGACCAGCACGGCCGGCCCGCCGGAATGACCGGCGAGATCTTCTACGCCGTCGACCTGTTCGACCATGCAAGCGTCGAGCAGCTCGCCGAACGCTTCACCCGTGTCCTCGACACCCTGACCACCGGCCCGGACCAGCGGGTCGACCAGGTCCCGGTGCTCTCGGCCGCGGAGCAGGAGAAGGTGCTGCACACCTGGAACGACACCTCCCGCTCCGTCCCGCCCACGACCCTGCCGGCGCTCTTCCAGGACCAGGCCGCCCGCACCCCCGAGGCCACCGCGGTCGTCTTCGAGGGCACCACCTTGACCTACGGCGAACTCAACACCCGCGCCAACCGGCTCGCGCACCACCTGATCGAGCACGGGGTCGGTCCCGAGGGCATCGTGGGCATGGCACTGCCACGGTCGATCGACCTCGTCGTGGCGATGCTCGGCATACTCAAGGCGGGCGCGGCGTATCTCCCGATCGACACCGAATACCCGAAGGAACGGGTCCGGTTCATGATCGAGGACGCGAAGCCGTCGTACGTGGTGACGCTCCAGGCCGCCGTGGCCGGGCTGCCGGCCGACGCGCCCCTGCTGGTCCTGGACGACGCCGCCACCCAGGAAGAGCTGACCGCACACCCGGCCTGGAGTCACGACCCGACCGACGTCGAGCGCACCGGCCCGCTGACCCCCGCCCATCCCGCCTACGTCATCTACACCTCCGGCTCCACCGGAACTCCCAAGGGCGTGGCGGTACCGCACCACAGCATCACCAACTTCATCACCGTCCACCGTGAGTCGGTCTTCGCCTGTGCCGCCGATCTGTCGGACAGTCGCCCGCTGCGGGTCGCGCTGACCACCTCCATATCCTTCGACGCGGTGTGGGACCAGCTGTCGTGTCTGCTGGAGGGGCACGAGCTGCACGTCGTGAGCACGGAGGTGCTCTCCGACATCGGTCTCCTCGCGACCTGGCTGGACGCACATGACGTCGACTTCCTGGAGCTGACCCCCACCCACATGGCCGCCGCTGTGTCGGAAGGCCTGTTCGACAACGGCCGCCGTACTCCGGCACTGCTCGTGGTCGGTGGCGAGGCCGTGCCCGACTCGCTCTGGGAGTGGCTCGGATCGCTGGGTGAGGGCACCCGCAGCTTCAGCTTCTACGGGCCCACCGAGTGCACGGTCTACCAGGTCTTCGCCGAGCCGCGATCCACACCGCGGCCGATACTCGGCGGACCCACCTTCAACATGCGGGTGTTCGTGCTCGACGACGGCCTGGAACCGGTGGCCCCCGGTGTGACGGGCGAGTTGTACGTGACGGGTGCCGGTCTGGCGCGTGGCTACCTGAACCGTCCCGCACTGACCGCGGAGCGGTTCGTGGCCTGTCCGTTCGGTGCGCCGGGCGAGCGGATGTACCGGACCGGGGACCTGGCGCGGTGGCGGGCGGACGGAACCCTCGAGTTCGTCGGCCGGGCCGACGACCAGGTGAAGATCCGGGGGTTCCGGATCGAGATCGGGGAGGTCGAGGCGGTGCTGGCCCGGTATCCCGGTATCGCCCGGGCCGTGGCGGTGGTCCGCGAGGACATCCCTGGTGACAAGCGTCTGGTCGGTTATGCGGTACCCGCCCCGGGGCAATCCCCGGAACAGATCGCGCAGTTGCCCGCCCTGTTGCGCCGGCACGCCGCGGGGCCGCTTCCGGATTACATGGTGCCGGCCGCGGTCGTGGTCCTGGACCGGCTGCCGTTGACCGCCAACGGCAAGCTGGACCGCAAGGCCCTGCCCGTCCCCAACTACGCGGTCGCCTCGACTCACCGCGCTCCGACGACCGTGCGGGAGAAGATGCTGTGTGCGGCGTTCGCCGAGGTGCTCGGTCTGCCCGGTGTCGGCGTCGACGACCACTTCTTCGAACTCGGCGGGCACTCCCTGCTCGCGACCCGGCTGGTCGCCCGCATCCGCGCCCTGCTCGGGATGGAGATCACCATCCGCGCGTTGTTCGAGGCGCCCACGGTCGCCGCCCTGGCCCGTGTGCTGGTCGAGGCGGGACCCTCCCGTCCGGCCCTGGTGGCCGGGGTTCGTCCACAGGCGCTGCCGTTGTCGTTTGCGCAGCAGCGGTTGTGGATCATCGGTCAGTTGGCGGGGCCGAGCGCGGCGTACAACATGCCGTTGGTGCTGCGTCTGTCCGGGGCGTTGGACCGGCAGGCGCTGGCGGCGGCGCTGGGTGACGTGGTGGGCCGGCACGAGAGCC
>NZ_JBFBBE010000244.1:0-4922 GCF_040682555.1 Streptomyces sp. NPDC051172 | reverse complement strand
TGCAGCACAGCTTCGTGCAGGCGGCCCCAGACGCCGGCCCGGGACCAGAGGAGGAACCGGCGGTGAGCGGTCGACTTCGATATCCCGAAGCAGGGCGGCAGTTGGCGCCAGGCGCAACCGCTGACCAGGACGTAGATGATGGCCGCGAAGAGCGTCTCATCAGGCGTGTCCTGCGTCCCGCCGCCCTGCGGCCGCACCCTGGACGGTGGGATCAGCGGTTTCGCGATCTTCCACAGCCCATCCGGAACAATCCAACTCCACGTACCCCGCCCCATACCGAGACAACGTCCGCCTCACCACGTAGGACACGGTCTTAGAGTCACCATTTCAGGCGCATCACACTAGCAACCTATCGCCCACCGAGGCGCCGGGCGCCGCATCGACGCCCCTGCGGCTGCTCGCCGACACGTCCCGTGAAACAGCAGCTGCTCACCAATGGCAGGGTGGCGGCGGGCGTGCAGACCGCCCTCGCGCCTGCAGTTCAGGAGCGGTATCCCTTCCGTCTCTTGTCCGCCATGGCCCCCAACTCCCCCCACGGTCACGCCCTATACGCTACGACGGGAAGGCCACCTTTCCTCAGACTGGCGCTGAACCGACCTCACCTGTGCTCCGTTGCTTCTTGCGACTCACTACGAGCAGCCAGCTGTGACCCGTGCCCCTGCGGCGGCCCGGGACGCGGCCACAGGAGGAGGAAGATCAATGGGATCGATTTTTGAGACAGCCCGCCTGTTCCGGAACGCGTCGCTCAGTCTGCTGGTCGCCGGAACGGCCGCCGCGGCCCTGGCGCCGACAGAAGCCAGTGCCGAATCCGGCGGCAGCGAACGGCCTGGTACCGAAAGCCAGTCCACACAGCCGACTGACGTGCACAAGGCCACCGAACAAGCGCTGCGGAAGGTGAAGCTAGCGAGCGCCACAACCAGCGGCCCCAAGAAGAAACCGGCCGCTTCCGCCCCCATCAGCGTTCACAAATACACGGTCCGCCCCGGCGACACGCTGTCATCGATCGCCCAGCACCAGATGGGGCACTGGCGGAACTGGGAACTGCTCTACACCGCGAACCACCGGCGGCCGCAGGCCGACGGCGGAATGCTGCTGGACCCGGACGAACTGCAGGTGGGCTGGGTACTCCACATCCCCCCGGTGACGGAGCGGAGCGGGGCCACACGCGCCGCCGGCACCGCGCACACCGCCACGGCGACGCACACCGCCACCGCGAAGTCCACCTCGCCGCAGACTCGGCACGGGCAGAGCGCGAAGACCCGGCCGGAGGAAGCCAGAGCGGCCTCCCGCAGGACCACCTCGGTCGGCAGTGCCCAGGCCATCGCCGAGTCCATCGTCCCCCGCGAACAGTTCGGCTGCTTCTCCGAGATCATCTCGCACGAGAGCGGCTGGAATGTGCACGCGGTGAACCCGTCCTCCGGCGCCTACGGGCTGGCTCAGGCGCTGCCGGCCTCGAAGATGGCCTCGGCCGGCTCCGACTGGCGCAACAACGCGGCCACGCAGGTCCGATGGGCGCTGAAATACATGGACAGCCACTATGGCAGCCCCTGCGACGCGTGGAACTTCTGGCAAGACCACAGCTGGTACTGACCAACGATCACCGTCCCGAACCGAAGCCACGCGGGTGTAGGAGCAACCATGAACAAGTTCAAGCGCCTGACATCCTTCGGCGAACCGACCGACGAGGCGGGGCCCCTGGTGCTTGCCTCCCGCGCAACGCGAGGTGACTGGATCTCGGAGGTCCCCGTCAGCCTCGCCCCCACGACCCCCTGGTGGGAGGAGCCACTGCGCGACGGGACGCCCGCGCCCCCGGCCCCGTGGCGCAGTCGCCGTATCCCGGCAGGCGTCTGGCTCTTCCGCGGCACCCCGCCCGTGGCCGACGCGGACGTGGTGGCGCGCATCCCCGCCGACCCCGAGCGACTGGCGGTGGTCGTCGGGGGTGCAGCGCCAGAATCGTCAGCGCTGGCCGCGGTCACTCAGGTGTTGTCGGTGCTGCCGCCGCGCGGTGAGCGCTCGGTCCGGCTCTTCCTGCCGTATCTCGACCCCAAGGAGGGGATCGACTTCGCCCGCGCGAACCGCCTCGACCTGGTCGCCAGCCCGGCCAACCTGAGCCTGCGTGGCGGCCTCACTCATGTCTCGGGCGCCGACTGCGAGCCACCGGACGCGTTCTGGCAGTGGTACCGGACGCGATTCGGTGAGACGCCGCTGCCCTGCGGCGCGCTCTACCCGCAGCCGGCCTGGGAGGCCGCCGTCACCGCACACGGCGTCCAGGGCGGTCAGGCAGCCGCGGTGGTCACCAGGGTGCCGGCCGGCTTCGCGGTACGGCCACTGGGAAAGCCAGACCCGAAGTTCCTGGAGTTCGCCGTGGACGTTCCAGCAAGTCCCGACCGGCTGCGCGTGGTCGTCGGGGCGGGTGGCACCGACCCGCTGCTGATGGCCGCCTGCCACGGGCTGCTGGATTCCCTGCCGACCCAGGCCACCCGCCAGGTGGAGCTTGTCTGGCCCTACGCCGGGACGCGCGAGGCGGCGCGGTCAATGGAGGAACTCGCCGCTCTGCTGGAGGCGCCGGTGGTGGCGCCCGCGGCGGGGCTGGCACGCCACCCCAACGGCCACGACCTGGTAGCGCTCCACGAGGACGGCTCACTTGGGCACTGGGTGCGCTTCGGGCCGGACGGCGCGGCCCGGCCGCACGGTCCGCTCTCGCCGCCCCCGAGCTGGGGGACGCTGGCAGCCCGGCAGCTCGCCGGGCTGCCGGACGGTTTGCCGGTGGCGTTCTGTCCGGCCGGCTTTCACCTACGTGGATCCGACGGCCCGCACATGGGCGCCTTGGCCGCTCGGCTCGCTCCCGAACGGACAGGAATCACCCTGGTTGCGGACGGCGACGCCCGCAACCAGGCCGACCGGCACCGCGTGCTGGAGTTGCTGGAGCACTTCGGCACGCCGCAGCGCGCGGGGCTCCGCGTGGTGATGCACGCCGCCTGCGAGGAGGGAACGCGCTCCTTCGGCCAGGCCCTCGCTGACCGGCTCCGGGGCCGGGTCCTGGTGGCCACCGACGAGTCGATCCAGCGTGCGGGCCATGCCGCCCCGGACGGGTGGCAGCCGGCGCGGTTGGAATGGCGGCGCTTCCAGCCGGGCGTCGGTGCGCTCACCGGAGGCTCCTCCGTGGTCGCACTGCCGGCTGAGGCCCGCAGAAGCCGGTGAAAAGACGCTACCAGCGCCGAATCGATGATCTACTGGTCGATGACTCTGCTCATGACCCGCCGCCTGGCCCGACCACACTCGCAGCCAGCGTGAACCGGCCCGGCTGCCGCTCGGCCAGCCAGCCGCGCGCGACCAGGCGTTTCGCCTTCGACCGCAATGCCTCCACCCGTGCCGGCACCACGTCCATGCCGAACGCCGCGGCCATCTCCTGGCACGTCAACGGCCCTTGATGAAGTCGGGCCCGGTCCGCGAGCGCCTGCAGAACGCGCTGGTAGTCCAACGACAGCACCGACCAGGCCAGCCCTTCACGCCACACCGGCACCTGCGATTTCGACTTCGCCGCGGTCGGCACCTGCGACGTCCTTCCGGTCTGCTCCTCGGCGGCCGGCGCGGTCCCCTCGGCCCGGGCGTGGTCCTGCCCGCTCTCGTCCACGGGGGCCAGCACCTCGCCGACCCGCGAGCAGGCGATGGCCCACTCCTGCCATTCCCGCTCGGCCACGGCCAACTCGGCCTGGATGCGGTCGGCCGCCTCCCTCAGTTCGTCCACAACGCTGGCGAGCACCCAGCTCACGCTGCTCCAACAGCCCGACCACCGACGGCATCCACGACCTCCCGGGAAGCGACAGCACGACAGGCCACAACTCCCACGGGATCACCGACCCTATGCCCGACCAGCGGAAACGCAGTCCTCAAGCCCGAAAAGACAACAACGTCTAACAGAGCAGAAGGCTGACGCCGCAAGTCCTTGCTCCACTGACCATCTCGGCGGCGTCTTTGGGGATCACGCCGAAGACGTTGCGCAGGAAGTGCACCCGGCACCGCTGGTAGGAGGCGCCGATCATCACCTTGCGGATCGCCTTGACCAGGCCCGAGTGGTGGTCGCCGAGCACGAGCCGGACTCCGTTCAGGCCGCGTTCGCGCAAGGATGGCAGGAACTGGGTCCAGAACACCTCGGTCTCGCTGTCGCCGACCATCACCCCCAGCACCTCGCGGCCGCCGTCCTCGGTGATGCCGGTGGCGATCACCACGGCCCGGGAGACGATCTGGTGGGCGACCCTGGCCTTGCAGTACGTCGCGTCCAGATACATGTAGGGGAACCGGACGTGGTCCAGGGGCCGGGTGCGAAACGCCGTCAGCTGGGTGTCCAGGTCGGCGCAGATCCGCGAGACCTCGCTCTTGGAGATCCCGCTGTCTGCGCCCAGGGCCTTGACCAGATCATCGACCGCGCGGGTGGACACGCCGTGGACATACGCCTCCATGACCACGGCGAACAGGGCCTGGTCGATGCGGCGGCGGCGCTCCAGCAGGCTGGGGAAGAAGCTGCCCGAGCGCAGCTTGGGTATGCCCAGGTCCAGGTCGCCGGCCTGCGTGGTCAGCGTCTTGTCCCGGTGCCCGTTGCGCAGCGCGGTGCGCGTGTCGGTGTGCTCGTTCCACTCCGCGCCGATCCTCGCGCTCGCCTCGACCTCGATCAGCTCCTGCAGCATCCGCTCGGCCACCGATAGGACGAGTTCGAGCCCGTCCGCCGCACGTAGTGACTCCAGCAGGCGGAGTAGGTCAGACTGGGACAGGGCCACCATGCACCTCCCGGGTTGAACTGGCCGTTCACCAAGGAGAGTTGCAGGTGGCCCGCCTGCTGGGCAGGGAGCGGAATCCCTATCAGCGCACGCCCCCAGGCGTACGCCCTAGCCTTGATCGGCTACACCACCAAGCGGGACGCCATC
>NZ_JBFBBE010000243.1:0-5079 GCF_040682555.1 Streptomyces sp. NPDC051172 | reverse complement strand
GGTAGGAGGGCGCATATGCCCTCCTACCCGCCGCAACGGCCGACTTCTACAGTCCGTACTTCTCCCGCGCTTCCTTCACGGCAGTCGCCTTGACCTCGCCGCGGCGGGCCAGCTGGGCCAGGGCCGCGACGACGATCGACTGGGCGTCGACGCCGAAGTGGCGGCGGGCCGCCTCACGGGTGTCCGACAGGCCGAAGCCGTCCGCGCCGAGCGAGGAGTAGTCCTGGTCCACCCACTGCGCGATCTGGTCCGGGACCTGCCGCATGTAGTCGGAGACGGCCAGCACCGGGCCCTCCGCGCCGTGCAGCGCCTGGCGGACGTACGGCACGCGCTCCTCGCCGCGCAGCAGGGCCGCGTCGGCCTCCAGGGCGTCGCGCCGCAGCTCCGTCCAGGAGGTCGCCGACCAGACGTCGGCCGCGATGCCCCACTCCTCCGCGAGCAGCTTCTGCGCCTCGAGCACCCAGTGGATCGCCGTACCGGAACCCAGCAGCTGGATGCGCGGGGCGTTGGCCACCGGCGAAAGCCCGGCCGACTCCGCCGTGTTGAAGCGGTACAGGCCCTTGACGATGCCCTCGTCGATGCCGAGACCGGCCGGCTTCGCGGGCTGCGGCAGCGGCTCGTTGTAGACGGTGAGGTAGTAGAAGACGTTCGGGTCCTCGCCCGGCGCCGCCTCGCCGTACATACGGCGCAGACCGTCCTTGACGATCGTCGCCACCTCGTACGCGAACGCCGGGTCGTACGTCAGCGCCGCCGGGTTCGTCGCGGCGATCACCGGCGAGTGGCCGTCGGCGTGCTGCAGGCCCTCGCCCGTCAGCGTCGTACGGCCGGCCGTCGCGCCGACCAGGAAGCCGCGGCCGAGCTGGTCGCCGAGCTGCCACATCTGGTCGGCGGTGCGCTGCCAGCCGAACATCGAGTAGAAGATGTAGAACGGGATCATCGCTTCGCCGTGCGTGGCGTACGCGGTCGACGCGGCGATGAAGTCGGCCATCGAACCGGCCTCGGTGATCCCCTCGTTGAGGATCTGGCCGTTCTTGGCCTCCTTGTAGTACATCAGCTGGTCGCGGTCGACCGGCTCGTACGTCTGGCCCTTGGGGGAGTAGATCCCGAGGGACGGGAACAGCGACTCCATGCCGAAGGTGCGCGCCTCGTCGGGGACGATCGGCACCCAGCGCCTGCCGGTCTCCTTGTCGCGGACCAGGTCCTTGATCAGGCGTACGAAGGCCATGGTGGTGGCCACGTTCTGCGTGCCGGAGCCCTTGTCGAAGGAGGCGAAGGCCTTCTCGGCGGGAGCGGGAAGCGGCGCGAGCGCGTGCGAACGGCGGGCCGGGGCCGGGCCGCCGAGAGCGGCGCGGCGCTCCTTGAGGTAGCGGACCTCGGGGGAGTCGGCGCCCGGATGGCCGTAGGGCACCTGACCGTCGACGAACTGACTGTCCGAGATGGGGAGTTCGAGCAGATCACGCATCTTCTTGAACTCGTCCACCGACAGCTTCTTCATCTGGTGGTTGGCGTTCTTCGACGCGAAGCCCTCACCGAGCGTGAAGCCCTTGACCGTCTGGGCCAGGATCACGGTCGGGGCGCCCTTGTGGTCGAGCGCGGCCTTGTAGGCGGCGTAGACCTTGCGGGCCTCGTGGCCGCCGCGCGACAGGTGGAAACACTCGAGGATCTTGTCGTCGCTCAGCAGCTTCGCCATCTCGACGAGCGCCGGGTCCTTGCCGAAGAAGTCCTCGCGGATGTAGGCCGCGTCGCGCGTCTGGTACGTCTGCACCTGGGCGTCCGGCACCTCGCGCAGCCGGCGTACGAGCGCGCCCGTGGTGTCGAGCTGGAACAGCTCGTCCCAGGCGGAGCCCCACAGCGACTTCACGACGTTCCAGCCCGCACCGCGGAACTGGGCCTCCAGCTCCTGCACGATCTTGAAGTTCGCGCGGACCGGGCCGTCGAGGCGCTGCAGGTTGCAGTTGATGACGAAGGTGAGGTTGTCCAGGCCTTCGCGGCTGGCGAGTGCGAGTGCCGCCGTCGACTCGGGCTCGTCCATCTCGCCGTCGCCGAGGAACGCCCACACGTGGGACTGGGAGACGTCCTTGATGCCGCGCGCCGTCAGATAGCGGTTGAAGCGGGCCTGGTAGATCGCCGACAGCGGGCCGAGGCCCATGGAGACGGTCGGGAACTCCCAGAGCCAGGGCAGGCGCCGCGGGTGCGGGTACGACGGGAGGCCGTTGCCGCCCGCTTCCTGGCGGAAGTTGTCGAGGTGCGCCTCGGTCAGGCGTCCGTCGAGGAAGGCGCGGGCGTAGATGCCGGGGGAGGCGTGGCCCTGGATGTAGAGCTGGTCGCCCGAGCCGTCGGCCTCCTTGCCCTTGAAGAAGTGGTTGAAGCCGGTCTCGTACAGCCAGGCCGCGGAGGCGAAGGTGGCGATGTGGCCGCCGACGCCGTGTTTCGCGCCCCGGGTCACCATCGCGGCCGCGTTCCAGCGGTTCCACGCGGTGATCTTGCGCTCCATCTCCTCGTCACCGGGCACGCCCGGTTCGGCGGCGGTGGGGATGGTGTTGACGTAGTCCGTCTCGAGGAGCTTGGGCAACGCGACGCCGGTGCCCTCCGCGCGCTCCAGCGTGCGGCGCATCAGATACGCGGCACGGTGCGGGCCCGCCGCCTTGGCGACCGCGTCCAGGGAGGCCTGCCATTCGGCGGTCTCCTCGGGGTCCCGGTCGGGGAGCTGGTCGAGCTCGCTCGGCTGGATGGCGTTGGGGTCGGTCATGTCGCCGCCTTCCTCAGTCGAAGGGGGTTCCCTCATCGGTTAAGGGTTCGGGGGTGCCCTTGGTCTTTGGCAGGACAGGGCGCCAGGACCCTGGTGGAGGTCCGCCGGTGACTCTAACTCCCTGATCGATGATCGATCAAAGACTTGCGGGCAAAACTTCTCGATTTCGAGAAAGTAGGCACGCGGTGCCTTTCGGGTGGGCACCCGGTGCCGTGTTTTTCGGGGGTTTCCGCAGGTGAGCGTACGTATGCTCGGCTGTGTCAGGCCCGCGGCGCGCACCCCAGCACATGCGCCTTCACCAGTTCCGCGATCCTCGGGTCACGCCTGCGGAACGCCTGGACGAGCTCTTCGTGCTCCTCCGCGTACGACTGCTGCACCGTCCCCAGCCAGCGGATCGACAGTGCCGTGAACACCTCGATGCCGAGGCCCTCCCAGGTGTGCAGGAGCACGGAGTTGCCCGCGGCGCGCACCAGTTCGCGGTGGAAGGCGACCGTGTGCCGCACCTGGCCGGTGCCGTCGGCGTTGCGGTCGGCGTCGTAGAGGGCGACGACGTGCGGTTCCAGGGCCGAGCAGTCCTCCGCCAGCTTCTCCGCGGCCAGCTCCGCCGCGATCGCCTCCAGGCCGGCCCGGACCGGGTAGCTCTCCTCCAGGTCGGCCGCCGTCAGGTTCCGCACCCGCACGCCCTTGTTCGGCGCCGACTCGATCAGCCGCAGCGACTCCAGCTCGCGCAGTGCCTCCCGCACCGGTGTCTGGCTGACCTCCAGCTCGGTCGCGATGCGCCGCTCCACGATCCTCTCGCCCGGCTTCCAGCGCCCGCTGACGATCCCCTCCACGATGTGCTCGCGGATCTGTTCGCGCAGCGAGTGGACGACGGGCGCGGTCATGAGGGCTCCTTAGGGAGGGGCCGCCCATCGGCCCCTGGGGCGTTTGACGTTTAGACAATAAGGCCGCGGACGCCTTCGGGAGGGGCGCACGGGGGCGCTTTCATGCAGGTGAGACGAGACTTACACGCCCGGCAGACGGGCGCCGCCTGTAAAGACCCGCACCCTGGTACGGCCTGGTGGTCACCGCCGTGCCGGCGCCGGAACCGGCGGATGCCCGGGACGGACGGCGCGCGCGGTCACCGTGGCAGCGCCGGTTGGAGTGCTGCCTGCCGCGGCGCTCGCCTGTGCCGCCCTGCAGGGCCCGGCCGCTGGAAACGATGGTGCCCCCGTCCGGAGACTCCGGACGGGGGCACCCACGTACAGCCGTTGAGGCTTACAGGCCGAGCTCGACCTCGAACTCGCCCGCCTCCAGGATCGCCTTGACCGCGGTCAGGTAACGGGCCGCGTCGGCGCCGTCCACCAGACGGTGGTCGTAGGAGAGGGTCAGGTAGGTCATGTCGCGGACGCCGATGACCGTGCCCTCCTCGGTCTCGATGACCGCCGGGCGCTTGACCGTGGCACCGATGCCGAGGATCGCGACCTGGCCCGGCGGCACGATGATCGTGTCGAAGAGCGCGCCGCGCGAACCCGTGTTGGAGATCGTGAAGGTCGCACCGGACAGCTCGTCCGGGGTGATCTTGTTGGCACGGACCTTGCCGGCCAGCTCCGCCGTGGCCTTCGCGATGCCGGCGAGGTTCAGGTCGCCCGCGTGCTTGATGACCGGGGTCATCAGGCCCTTCTCGGAGTCCACCGCGATACCGATGTTCTCGGTGTCGAAGTAGGTGATCGTGCCTTCGCCCTCGTTGATCTTGGCGTTGATCGGCGCGTGCGCCTTCAGCGCCTGGGCCGCGGCCTTGACGAAGAACGGCATCGGGGAGAGCTTGACGCCCTCACGAGCCGCGAACGCGTCCTTGGCACGGGCGCGCAGCTTCATCAGACGCGTGACGTCGACCTCGACGACCGAGGACAGCTGCGCCTGCTCGTGCAGCGCCTTGACCATGTTGTCGCCGATGACCTTGCGGATGCGCGGCATCTTGACGGTCTGGCCACGGAGGGGGGAGGCCTCCAGGGCCGGAGCCTTCTTGGCAGCGGCGGCAGCCGGGGCGGCAGCGGCCGGAGCCGGAGCAGCGGCGGCGGCCTTCGCGGCCTCGGCGGCGGCGATGACGTCCTGCTTGCGGATACGGCCGCCGACGCCGGTGCCCTTGACGGAGCCCAGGTCGACGCCGTTCTCCGCGGCGAGCTTGCGCACCAGCGGGGTGACGTAGGCGCCCTCGTCGGTGGCGGCCGCGGCGGGGGCGGGCGCAGCCGGGGTCACCGGAGCCGGAGCGGCCGGCGCGGGCGCCGGGGCGGCCGGTGCCGGAGCAGCGGCGACCGGGGCGGGCGCGGGAGCCGGTGCGGCAGGAGCCG